>JBGAOL010000458.1:0-2014 GCA_044221825.1 Gemmatimonadales bacterium | reverse complement strand
GTGGCGCTCCAGCTGGAGGCGCTGGCGCCGGGGCGGGTCCGTTCCATCACCATGCTCGCCGCCATCGGCGCGCAGGAGTACGAGCTGCTCGGCGACTATCACCTGAACCACGCGCTGCACCTGGCGCAGCTCGCGGGCCTCACCATCCTGCGCGACCTGGTGCCCCACTTCGGCTGGCTCGACGACGCCATGCTGTCGGTGCCGTACGCGCGGAACTTCTCCGACACCGACCAGCGGCCGCTCCGGGGGATCCTCGCCGACTACGCCGGCCCCATGCTCATCCTCCACGGCGCACACGACGTGCTGGTGGCCCCCGCCGCCGCCCGGGAGCACGCCCGCCTCGTCCCCCAGGCCGAGCTCCGGATGAACGACGGCGACCACTTCGCCGCCTTCCTCACCCCGGAGCCCGTGGCCGAGGCCATCGGCGACTTCGTGGGACGGGTGGAGGCGGGCACCGCCACCACCCGCGCCACGGCCGACCCGCAGCGCCTCGCGGCGGCTGCGCGTCCCTTCGACCGCAGCACGATTCCCAAGGCCGAGGGATTTGCGCTGGTGCTGGTGCTGGTACTGCTGGCCCTCTCGACGCTGATCAGCGAGGACCTCACCTGCATCGCCGCCGGGCTCATGGTGGCCAACGGCACCCTGCCCTACCTCCCCACCACCGTTGCCTGCTTCATCGGCATCTTCGGCGGGGACCTGCTGGTGTTCCTGGCGGGGCGCACCTTCGGCCGCGCGGTGCTGGGCCGGGCGCCGATCCGCTGGTTCCTCTCGCCGGAGGCGGTGGCGGTCGGGGCGCGCTGGGTGGACCGGCAGGGCGCGCGGCTGGTGTTCACCACCCGCTTCCTGCCCGGCACCCGGCTGCCCGCGTATTTCGCGGCCGGCATGCTCGGCACGGGCCTCGGGCGGTTTGCGCTCTATTTCTTCATCGCGTGCGTGCTCTGGACGCCGTTCCTGGTGGCGATCTCGGCGGCCTTTGGTGAGGCGGTCCAGGCGGTGCTCGAGGGGCTGGCCCGCCACACCGGGCTCTACCTGCTGGTGGCGGGGGCCACGTTCTTCGTGCTCCTCAAGATCGTGATCCCGCTCTTCAGCCATCGCGGACGCCGGCTGCTCGTGGGCCGGTGGCGCCGCCTGACACGCTGGGAGTTCTGGCCGCGCTGGGCCTTCTACCCGCCGGTGGTGGCGTACGTGCTCTGGCTGGCCGCGCGGCACCGGGGGCTCCTGCTCTTCACCGCGGTGAACCCGGGGATCCCGGGCGGCGGATTCGTGGGGGAATCGAAGGCCGGGATCCTGCGCGGCCTGGCCGGGGCGGGCGAGCGCGTGGCCCCGTGGGAGCTCATCCCGGCCGCCCTGCCGCCGGAGGAGCGCGTGCGTCAGGCACTCGCATTCGGCGCCCGCGGCGCCACCGCCTGGCCGCTCGTCCTCAAGCCGGACATCGGGGAGCGCGGCTCGGGAGTGGCGGTGGTCCGCTCACCCGAGGAGGTGACCGCCTACCTGACCCACGCCCGGGGCGACACCATCGTGCAGGCCTACGCGCCCGGCCAGGAGTTCGGCGTGTTCTACCTGCGCCATCCCGGCTGGGAGCGCGGCCGGATCTTCTCCGTCACCGAGAAGCGCTTCCCCACCGTGACCGGCGACGGCCGGCGCGACGTCGAGACGCTCATCCTCGACGACGAGCGCGGCGTCTGCATGGCGCCGTTCTACCTCGCCCGCCACGGCCATCACCTCGACGAAGTCCTCCCGGAGGGGCAGCCGCTCCAGCTGGTGGAGCTCGGCACCCACTGCCGCGGGGCGGTGTTCCTCGACGGGGGCTGGGTGGTGACCCCGGCCCTCGAGGCCGAGATCGACCGGCTCAGCCGCAGCTTCGACGGGTTCTTCTTTGGCCGCTACGACATCCGCACGCCGGACGTGGCGGGCTTCCAGCGCGGCGAATGCTACCAGGTGGTGGAACTGAACGGGGCCACGGCCGAGGCCACCTCGATCTACGACCCGAAGAACGGCCTGCTGACGGCCTATC
>JBGAOL010000037.1:0-16870 GCA_044221825.1 Gemmatimonadales bacterium | reverse complement strand
AGCTCACGCCGCGGCAGCTGGCGCGGGAGCAGGACGCGTACGACGGCGCGCTGGCCTACCTCGACTCCGAGGTGGGCCGGCTGATGGCGGAGCTCGAGCACCGGGGGATCCTCGACCACACCATCGTGGTGATCGTCTCCGACCACGGCGAGCAGTTCGGTGAGCACGGCATGGTGGACCACGGCAACAGCCTCTACCGGGTGCTGCTGCAGGTGCCGCTCGTGATCCGCTATCCCGCCCAGGTGCCCGCCGGCCGGGTGGTGACCCAGCCGGTGAGCCTCCGCGACCTGCCCCGCACCCTCCTTGACCTGGCCGGCTTCGGCGACGACACCACCTTCCCCGGCCGCTCGCTGGCCCGCCAGTGGCGGTCCACACCGGCGCCTGACACGGTGCTGAGCGAGCTCACCTGGCCCGACGGCCAGGTGGCCTGGTCGCTGGTGGCCGATGGGCGGCACTGGATCGACTGGTTCGGGGAGGCGGTGCACCTCTACGACCTGCGCACCGACTCGCTCGAACTCGTGAACCTGGCGGACTCGCCGGGCGCGTCGGCCGACACGGCGGCGTTCCGGGCGCTCCGCGTGGCGCGCACCGGCCCGGTGCAGCGGGGGCCCGAGCACGACTGACCCCGGCCGGTCCCCCGCGTTACCATTCCCCGGCCATGGCCCGCCTCTTCGCCTTCCTCCGCGCCATCAACGTGGGTGGCCACACCGTCTCGATGGGGCGGCTGCAGCAGGTGTGCGGCGAGCTCGGCTGCACGGGGGTGGAGACCTTCCTGGCCAGCGGGAACGTGATCTTCGCCGCGCGCTCGGCCGGCGGGGCGGCGCTCGAGAAGCGGCTGGCCACGGGGCTCGAGGCGGCGCTGGGGTTCCCGGTGGACGTGTTCCTGCGCACCCCCGCCGAACTCGCCGCGCTGGTGGGGCCGCACCCGTTCAGCGCGGCGGACGAGGCCGAGGCGCACGCGCTGTTCGTGGGGCTGCTGCACGCGGCGCCAGCCGCGGCGGCGATGGACCGGCTCATGACCCTCCGGAGCGCCACCGACGACTTCCACCTGCGCGGCCGCGAGCTCTGGTGGCTGCGCCGGGCACAGGAGAGCGCCGGGAAGCTCGTGAACGGGACCTTCGAGAAGGCGCTCGGCGCCAGCGCCACCTTCCGCAACGTCACCACCCTCCGCCGCCTCGCCGCCAAGTATGGGGTGCGGGGCGCCTGAATCCCCCGCAGGATGCCGTCCGTCTGTCGCCTCCGGTTTCTTCTTCCTCCGAGGTGAGCCATGCTGTTCGTGCTGCGCGTCCTCCACATCGTGCTCGGCACCTTCTGGGCCGGGACCATCATCTTCATGGCGGCGTTCCTGGCCCCGTCGGCGCGCGCGGTGGGCCCCGCGGCCGGGCCGATGATGGGGCAGCTCATGCAGGTGCGGAAGCTGACGCCGTGGCTCATCGCCAGCGGGTGCGTCACGGTGCTGGCGGGGGCCATGCTGCTCTGGCACGCGTCGGGCGGGTTCCAGCCGGAGTGGATGGGGAGCCCGATGGGCATCGGCTACAGCACGGGCGGGCTGCTGGCCATCGTGGGGCTGCTGCTCGGGGTGACGCAGAACGCGCCCACCGCGCAGAAGATCGCGGCGCTCACCGCCAGGCGCGCCGCGGCCACCACGCCGCCCACGCCCGAGGAAGTGGCGGAGCTGCAGCGACTCAACGCGAAGATGGGGCTGCTCGGGAAGCTGGGCGCGGGGCTCCTGGCGGGCGCCACGTTCTTCATGGCCATCGCGCGGTACCTGGGCTGAGCGGGTGATCACGCTCGCCCTGGTGGCGCCGGGACACGCGCCGGCGCTGCAGCCGCTGCTCGAGCATCCCGGCGTGGCCGAGATGACGCCGCTGCCACATCCCTACCCCGCCGACGGCGCGCGCGACTACGTGGCCGGCCTCATCGCCGCGCGCGAGGCCGGCACGCGGTGCGACTGGGTGATCCTCGATGCCTCCGGGACGCCGATGGGCGTGGTGCTCATCAAGGACATCGACCGCACCCGCCAGGAAGGGGAGCTCGGGTACTGGCTCGGCGTGCCGTACTGGGGACAGGGCCACGCCACGGCAGCGGCGCGGGCCGCGATTGCCCTTGGCTTCGGGGAATTGGGGCTCACCTCGCTCGTGGCCAACACGCTGCCGGAGAACGGTGCGTCGGTGCGGGTGCTCACCAAGCTGGGATTCACGCCGCTCCGCGAGGAACCCTGGGTGCTGCCCAAGTGGGACGCACCGCGGATGGGCGTGGTGCTCCGCCTCCTGCGGGAGCAGTGGGCCGGGTAGCCGGGCAGGTCGGGGCGCGGTATGGTATTCCCATGCAGACGCTCCGGTGGATCCTCGGTGGTGGGGCGGCACTCGTTGGGGCGGGATTCGTGGTGCTCTTCGTGCTCGCGGAACGATTCCGGGAGTCCTTCGGCGCCTCGGGCAACGGGCCGCTCAAGCTGGTGGTGCCGTTGCTGGTGCTCGGGCTGGTGCTGGCGTCGGTGCTCCGGCCGGAGAGCCGCGCGCTGCTCCATGTGACGGCAGTGGCGGCAGTGCTCACGCTCGTGGGCGCGCTCTGGGTGGTCCGGGACGCGCCGTTCGTCGGCACCGTGGGTGCGCTCTACTTCGGGGCGTGGCTCCTCTTCTATTACCTCACCCTCCAGGCCGGGAGGCCCACGGCCCCATGAGACGCCTGTTCGGCGCGGCCGCCCTGCTGGCCGCCGCGCCGCTCGCCGCGCAGGGTATCCCGAGCCCACTCGGCAAGTGGAAGGGCACCAGCATCTGCACGCCGGCCGCGGGGCCGGCCTGCAAGAACGAGGTGGTGCTCTACGACTTCCGTCCGGTGCGCCCCGACTCGGTGCAGTTGTGGGCAGACAAGGTCGTGGGCGACTCGGTGGTGCCGATGTTCGACCTCGGGCTGCGCGCACAGCACGGCGGCTGGGAAGGAGAGTTTGCCAACGCGCGGGTACACATCCTGTGGCGCTTCAAGGTGCTCGGCGACTCGATCGCCGGGGTGCTGTACCTGCTGCCGGAGCGGACCATCGGCCGCCACGTGGCGGTGACGCGCGCTCCGTGAGCACCCCGACTCGGCGATCCAAGGCGCGCGCCGCGATGACGCGCGCGGAACTCCTGGCGCCGAGCCCGCCGGCGTTGCGCGCCTTGCTGGCCCAGTCGTTGTGACGATGAAGCGCCGCACCTCCCCCAACCGCCGCCCGTGGCACCCACCGCCAAAGGAGGCGCCGCGCGAGGATGGCCTGCCGGCGGGAACGCCACGCTGGGCGGCGCGGATGCGGCGCCTGACGGACCGGATGTCCCGCGACTTCCTGGGCGGGCCGCGGGTGGTGCGGCTCGCGTGGGTGATCAACGCGCAGAAGGGTGGCACCTTCCCCTTCCTGCTCCTGCTGCTCTGGCTCTACGGCCGGCACGATGTGGCGGCGTGGACCTACGTGGCGCTGCACGGGAGCTACGGCCTCGTGTGGCTGCTCAAGGACGTCGCCTTCCCGGACCGGAGCTGGCAGCAGAAGGTGACGATTGGCGGGGCAGTCAACGCCTGCCTCTTCGTGCTCGGGCTCTATTGGGTGATGGGGTGGCTCATGCTGTCGCGGCCGGTGCCGGCGTACCCGCTGCCGGAGCCGGCGTGGCTGGCGCTCTGCACGAGCCTGTGCGTGGTGGGGTGCACCCTGATGATCGCGGCGGACGCGCAAAAGTACTTCACCCTCCGGGTACGCCCCGGGCTCATCACCGACGGCGTGCACCGCTACATCCGCCACCCCAACTACCTGGGCGAGATGCTGGTGTATGGGAGCCTGGGCCTGCTGGTGTGGCACTGGGCGGCAGTGCTGATCCTCGCGTGGGTGTGGCTCGGGCTGTTCGCGGTGAACATGCGGATCAAGGAGGCGAGCATGGCGCGCCACCCGGAGTGGGAGCTGTACCGGAAGCGGAGCTGGTGGCTCCTCCCCTTCATCTTCTGACGGCATGACCACGACTGCGCCGCCCAAGGCGTTCAAGACGCCGCAGGCCCTCGGGGCCTGGTTCCGGACGCACCACGCCACGGAGAAGGAGCTCCTCATCCGCCTCTACAAGGTGCACGCCCGGCACCTGGGCATCGGCTACAAGGAGGCGCTGGACGAGGCGCTCTGCTGGGGCTGGATCGACGGGGTGGTGCGGCGGCTGGACGCCGACAGCTACCAGCAGCGCTTCACCCCGCGGAAACCGAAGAGCATTTGGAGCAACGTGAACGTGCGCCATGTGGAGCGGCTGACCAGCGAGGGGCGCATGGAGCCGCCGGGACTGGCCGCGTTCGAGGCGCGGACGCCGGAGCGGACGGGCATCTACTCCTTCGAGAAGCAGGAGGTGACGCTGGCCCCCGCCTTCCTCAAGCGCCTCAAGGCCGACAAGGCCGCGTGGGCCTGGTACAGCGCGCAGGGCGCCTACTACCGCCGCACCGCGGCGCACTGGGTGATGAGCGCCAAGCGGGAGGAGACCCGGGAGCGGCGCTTTGCCCAGCTGCTCGGCTGCTCGCACGACGGGCTCCGGGTGCCGCCGCTCCGGCCGGCCTAGCCTGCCGCTGCATCTTCCGGCGTCCCGCGCCGGCGCGTAGGTTGAGTCCTGGGCGGCCGGCCGGCCGCCCCCTCGCCGAGACACCACACGGAGCACGCCACCGTGCCGCCTTGTCCCTCCTGCCGCCCCGCCGGGGCGGGACCCTTGACCGTCAGCTTCACTGCAGGGTGCCGATGACGGCGCCGCTGCCCTACCTCCTCGATGGCGCCCTCGTGGCCTCCGCGGAGGCGGCGGTGGTGCGGAGCCCGTGGACCGGCTCGGTGGTGGGTTCCGCCGCGATGGCGGGCCGGCGGGAGGTGGAACACGCCGTGGACCGCGCGGTGGCCGCGGCACCGACGGCAGCGGCGCTCCCCTCGCACGAGCGGGCGGCGGTGCTGGAGCGGATCAAGGCGGGTGTGGCGGCGCGGCGGGAGGAGCTGGCGCACTGCCTGGCCAGCGAGGCGGGGAAGCCGCTCGCCATGGCGCGGACCGAGGTGGACCGCGCCATTTTCGTCTTTGGCCAGGGCGCGGAGGAGGCGCGGCGGATCGGCGGCGAGGTGATCCCGCTGGACCTGATGCCACACGGCAAGGGCCGCTGGGGGATCACGCGGCGCTTCCCGCTGGCGCCCATTGCCGGGATCACGCCGTTCAACTTCCCGGTGCTGCTGGCTGCCCACAAGCTGGCGCCGGCCATCGCCTGCGGCGCCACCATGGTGCTCAAGCCGCCGCCGCAGGACCCGCTCTCCACGCTGCTGCTGGCGCAGGTGCTGGCGGAATCCGGCTACCCGGCGGGCGCGCTGGCGGTGGTGCCCTGCAGCAACGACGACGCGGCGCCGCTGCTCGACGATCCGCGCATCCGCATGGTGAGCTTCACCGGCTCCGCGCGCGTGGGCTGGATGATCCGGCAGCGCTGCCCCATGAAGAAGGTGGCGCTCGAGCTGGGCGGGAACGCCGCCGTGCTCATCGAGCCCGACGCCGACCTGGACCACGCGGCCCGGCGTTGCGTGGCCGGCGGCTACCTGTACGCCGGGCAGTCGTGCATCTCCACCCAGCGCATCCTGGTGCACGCCTCGGTGTACGACGCCTTCTNGGAAGCCCCTCGCCCTGGCGCGGACCGAGGTGGACCGCGCGATCTTCGTCTTCGGCCAGGGGGCGGAGGAGGCGCGGCGGATCGGCGGGGAGGTGATCCCGCTGGACCTCATGCCGCACGGGAACGGCCGCTGGGGGATCACGCCGTTCAACTTCCCCGTGCTGCTGGCCGCCCACAAGCTGGCGCCGGCCATCGCCTGCGGCGCCACCATGGAGCTCAAGCCGCCGCCGCAGGACCCGCTCTCCACGCTGCTGCTGGCGCAGGTGCTGGCGGAATCGGGCTACCCGGCGGGCGCGCTGGCCGTGGTGCCCTGCAGCAACGACGACGCGGCGCCCCTCCTCGACGACCCGCGCGTGCGGATGGTGAGCTTCACCGGCTCGGCGCGCGTGGGCTGGATGATCCGGCAGCGCTGCCCCATGAAGAAGGTGGCGCTCGAGCTGGGTGGGAACGCCGCCGTGCTCATCGAGCCCGACGCCGACCTGGACCACGCCGCGCGCCGCTGCGTGGCCGGCGGCTACCTGTACGCGGGGCAGTCCTGCATCTCCACCCAGCGCATCCTGGTGCACGCCTCGGTGTACGACGCCTTCGTGGCGCGCTTCGTCCCGCTGGTGGCCGCCCTCAAGACCGGCGACCCGCTGGCCGAGGGCACCGACGTGGGGCCGATGATCGACGAAGGGAACGCGCGCCGCGCGGAAGCATGGATCCAGGAGGCGGTGGGTGCGGGCGCCACGCTGGCCTGCGGCGGCGCGCGTCACGGGACGCTCGTCACGCCCGCGGTGCTCCTCCACACCACGGGCGCGATGCGGGTGAACTGCGAGGAGATCTTTGCGCCCGTCACCACGGTGCGGCCCTACCAGGACTTCGAGGAAGCGCTGGCCGCGGTCAACGACTCGCCGTACGGCCTGCAGGCGGGACTCTTCAGCAACGACATCCGCCGGATCCTCCGCGCCTTCGAGGCGCTCGAGGTGGGCGGCGTGGTGAGCAACGAGGTGCCGGGGTGGCGCGTGGACCACGCGCCCTACGGCGGCGTGAAGCAGTCGGGAGCCGGGCGCGAGGGGGTGCGCTGGGCCATCGAGGAGATAACGGAGCTCCGGCTCCTGATGATCGGATGAACCTCTTGCCAGGGACAAACATGCTTCGACGGATGCTCCTCCTGTCCTGCCTCGTGCTCGCCGCCGCGCCGGCCGGGGCGCAGACGCCAGCCCAGCGCCGGGCCGAGTTCTACCGCGCGCAGCGGGTGCCGTTCGAGCCCGGATTCCGGGTCTTCATCGTGCCCGACATGGAGGGCATGGGGAGCGTGGTGGACATCCACGAGATCATCGCGGGCAACGAGGGCGAGCGGTACAAGAACCTCACCGGCCCTGACTACTGGGGCCGCTTCCGGAGCTTGCTCACGCAGGAGGTGAACGCCACCATCCGCGGCGCCCGCTCGGCCGGGGCGCGGAGCTTCACGGTGAACGAGGGGCATGGCGGCAACCTGTTCGCCAACATCCTGCCGTGGGACCTCGACAGCGCGGCCACGCTGGTACGCGGCTTCCCCAAGCCGCTGGTGATGATCACCGGCCTCGACAGCACCTTCGGCACGCTGATGTTCACCGGGGCGCACGCCAATGCCGGCTCGCCCGGGGTGATGCCGCACAACTTTGCCTTCGACTCCTTCACGGTGAACGGCCGGCGGCTCAACGAGGTGGGCATCAACGCCCTGATGGCCGGCGAGATGGGCGTCTCGGTGTCGCTCGTGGCCGGGGACGACGTGCTGCTGGCGGAAACCCGGGAGATCCTGGGCTACGACTTCGTCCAGGTGCTCACCAAGCGCGCGGTGGGACGGAGCGCGGCCATCACCTACAGCCCGGCGAAGGTGCGGCAGATGCTGGCGGCCGGCGCGGCGGAGGCGGTGCGGCGGGAGCAGCGCGGGGAGTTTCCGCCGTTCACCCTGGCCAGGCCGTACACGGTGGAGTTCAAGCTGCGGCAGACCTTCCCCGACACGGTGGTGACGCAGGTGGCGGCGTTCACCGACTGGAAGCTCGAGAAGATCGGGGAGCGCACCTTCCGGCTGGTCACCAGCGACGCCAGGCAGATGGGGTACCTGCTGGATGCCATTGAAGAGGTGGTGCTGCGATGAGCCGCCGCCTCTTCTTCCTGCTCGCTGCGGCCCCGGGGATCCTGGCGGCGCAGGGCCAGCCCCAGGCGGCGGCCCGCGACACCACGCCGCCGGCCGCCGCCTTCGGCGTCACCGAGTGGCAGCAGGCGCGGCGGAAGCTCGAGCTCGACATGCAGCGGACGGGCTTCAGCGTCTACATCATCGCCGACATGGAGGGCCTCTCGGGGGTGGTGCGGAACCAGACGGAGATGCGCCCCGTGGCCCGCGGTGGCAGCGAGGAGCACGAGCGCTTCCGCGAGATCCTCACCCGTGAGGTGAACGCCGTCATCGCCGGCGCGCGCGCGGCGGGGGCGACGCAGTTCATCGTCAACGACGGGCACGGCGGCACGCTGTTCCGGAACATCCTGCCCGAGCAGCTCGACCCCGACGCCATCCTGATCCGGGGCTACCCCAAGCCCATCGTCATGTCCACCGGCATGAACCCGATGGTGGACGCCATGATGATCGTGGGCGCCCACGCCAACGCGGGGACGGCCGGCGTCATTGCACACAGCTTTGCGTTCGACTCGTTCACGGTGAACGGCACGGTCCTCAACGAGACCGGCATCGCCGCCTTCATCGGCGGGGAGATGGGTGTCCCGATGGTCCTGGCCTCGGGGGACGACGTCCTGACCGCGGAGACGCAGGCCATGCTCGGCCCCCTCGAGGTGGTGACGGTGAAGCGCGTGGTGTCGCGCGCGGCGGCCATCACCATCCCGCCGGCCCGGGTGTATCCCATGCTCCGGGACGCCGCGGCCCGCGCGGTGCGCCGGACCCGCGCCGGGGAGCTCAAGCCGCTCACCTTCCAGAAGCCCTACAGCGTGCGCTTCTGCCTTCGCGCCTCCTTCACGCGCGACGACTGGGTGCGCACCACCGTGAGCCGCCTGTCCGGGGTGCAGGACGGGGGCGGGCCGGGCTGCTTCCTCTATGTCACCGACTCGGCCGAGGCGGTGGGCAACCTGCTGAACGAGGTGGAGTGGACGGTCCTCAAACCCTAGGAGGCCGGAATGCGCGGTGGCATGATGGCGGGAGGCATCGCGCTGCTGGCCGGCTGCGCGGGCGGGACGCAGCTCACCACCTATGTCCTGCCGCCGCACCGGCTCGAGGCGCCGGTCTGCCCGGCCATGGTGCTGGTGCACGACACACCTGACGAGATGCCCGCGGGCGGTCGTCTGATCGCCCGCATCCGGATCGCCGGATCGGGCACCCGGCGCACCAGCACCAAGCTCCGCAAGCGGCTGCAGCTCGAGGCCGCCAAGCTCGGCGCCACCCGGGTCCTCGCCGCGGAGATGGTGACGCCGAGCATGCTGGAACAGATCGCCTACAAGGTGGCGGAGGGGGCGCCGATGGACGAGCGGCTCCGCGTCCGGCAGGAGGCGCTCGCCAAGCCGTCCCAGACCGAGACGCACCTGCCCACGGTGCTGCCCACCGACCCGAGCTTCTACGGCCGCGGCCTGGCCTACGCCATCTACCTCCCCGACGACAGCCTGCGCATCCCGCTCGAGTGCCCCGACCCCCGCAGCCGCTGACCGGACGGTCCTCTCCCTAGCGGTCATGGCGCGGCGGCCCGGGCCCCGCCATGCTTCATCCTGTCCACCCGACAGGAGTCGTGTGTGTCCTCGCATCCGTATCGCGGCAGCTTCGCCCACTTTGCCCAGGTGGTCAGCCGGGCCACCGGCCGGCCGGCGGCGTTCCTGCTGGCGGTCTTCGTGGTGGCGGCCTGGATCGTCACGGGCCCGCTCTTCCACTGGAGCGATACCTGGCAGCTGGTGATCAACACCGGCACGACCATCGTGACCTTCCTGATGGTGTTCCTGATCCAGAACACCCAGAACCGCGACACCGAAGCCATCCAGGTGAAGCTGGACGAGCTGCTCCGCGTCACCGAGGGCGCGCACGTGGCGCTGCTGGACCTCGAGGAGCTCGAGGAGGCGGAGCTCGACACCATCCGCCGCAACTACCTCAAGCTGGCGGCGCAGGCACGGCAGGTGCTCCGGACCGGCGGCACCGACACCGGCGTGCCCGACGTGGCCTGAGCGGGGATGCACGGACGTCGCATGCTCGGCGCCCTCCTTGGCCTCGGCCTGGCCGCGCTCCTGCTGTGGTGGGGCTTCCTGTGGACGGTGCAGCGGCGGCTGCTCTTCCCCGCCCCGCTTTCCGCCGGCGCGGCGGCGATGCCGCGGGATGCCGAGGCGGCCTGGCTGGGTGGAGCTGACGGGAAGAGCGAGGCCTGGCTGCTCCGGCCGCCCGGCGGGGCGGGGCCGGCACCGCTCGTGATCTTCACCCATGGCAATGGCGAGCTGATCGACTACTGGCCCGACGCCTTCGCCGAGGCGCGGGGGCAGGGCGTGGCGGTGCTGCTGGTGGAGTACCCGGGCTACGGCCGCTCGGGCGGGGCGCCCGGGGAGGCGAGCATCCGCGAGGCCGTGCTGGCCGCGTACGACTGGGCGGTGCGCCAGCCCGGCATCGACAGCGCGCGCGTCATTGCGCATGGGCGCTCGCTCGGCGGCGGGGCCGCGGCCATCCTCGCGGCGGAGCGGCCGGTGGCGGCGTTGGTGCTGGAGTCGAGCTTCAGCTCGGTGCGCGCCTTTGCGCGCGGCTTCGGGGCGCCCGGCTTCCTGGTGCGCGACCCCTTCGACACCCGCGCCCGGCTCGCCACCATCCGTGCCCCCGTGCTGCTCCTCCACGGCCGGCGCGACGAGGTGATCCCCACCCGGCACGCCGAGGCCCTCAAGGCGGCGCGCCCCGATGCGCAGCTGGAATGGATGGACTGCGGCCACAACGACTGCCCGCCGAGCTGGCCGCGGGTGGCACGCTTCCTCTCGGCGCACGGCATCCTCTGACCTGGAGACCTCGATGCAGCTGATCTCGACGCCCGCGGGCCCCACGCCGGCGGGCCACTACTCGCAGGCCGTGGTGCATGGCGGCGTGGTGTACGTGGCGGGGATGCTGGCCACCGACCCGGCGACGGGCGAGGTGGTGGCGCCCGGCCAGCCCGGGCCGCAGACCGAGCAGACGCTCCGGAACGTGGCGGCCGTGCTCGCGGCGGCGGGGAGCGGCCTGGACCGCATCCTCTCGGCCACCATCTACGTCACGGCGCGGGAGCAATGGAGCGAGGTGAACGCGACCTTTGCGCGGATGCTCGGCGCGCACCGGCCCGCGCGGGCGGTGATCCCCGTGCACGAGCTCAAGCCGGGTTGCGTGGTGGAAATCCAGGTGATCGCAGCGGTGCGTTAGGCGCGCGTCCCGAGCTGCCGAAACCAGCGGCCCACGAAGATCAGCCCCACCCCACCCACGCCGATCCAGCCCCAGTCCCACGCGGGGTCCGGGACCCCATGGAGGTGATGCAGGCCGAGCAGGATGTGCGCGAAGAGGCCCTCGACGAGGTTGAAGAGCCCCGCGCCGAGCAGGAGGGTGCCGACGAACCATCGGTCGTGCCGCCAGATGCGCACCGACTGGGTTCCGCGCCAAAGGAGGAAGCCGCCCACCAGCGTGGCCAGCCACATCACGGCCGCAAACCAGCCATCGGCCCACATGTTGTAGCGCATGCTGAACATGTCAACCGGCGCGCGGCGGCTGGACAGGAACTGGTGCCACTGCAGCAGGTGGTGGAAAAGCACGCCATCGAACAGCCCGCCGAGCCCGATCCCGAGCAGGATGCCCGCCCACGTCAGCCGCAGTTCACCAATGCTGGTCGCCATGATCCCTCCGTGGGGAGGGTGACGTCCCACAGGCACGGGCGCGTACCGAAATTCGGGGTGGACGAAAAGACGGCGATGCCTCTGGCGGTGGGGGGCTGGGCGTGACTCACCACAGAGGCGTAGCGGACGCGGAGGGCCGCAGAGGAACCAGCCGGGGATGGTGGACTCGCCACAAGATGAGCTCACCAGTGTCATCGGGGGTCTAGGATCGGGCCAGGCGACGCACTCCCTCCCTCGCGGAGCCCCACCCCAGCAGTCAGCGCCTAGGTCGGCGACCCACCAATCCGGCCTTGATCCCTCTGCGGCCCTCCGCGTCCTCTGCGCCTCTGCGGTGACCTTCACCTAGGTCCTCCCGCCACCAGAGGCCGCGACGCGTGCGCGCTACCCAATCTCGGCGAGGAGGTCCGCCGCCTCCGGATGGGAGCGGAGCCAGTCGGCGACGTACCAGCAGGACGGGATGATTCGGAGGCCCTCGGCGCGGGCGTGGGCCATGGCGGCCTCGACGAGTCGGCCGGCGAGGCCCTGGCCCCGGGCCGCGGGCGGGACGTAGGTGGAGAAGAGGTCGAGGATGCCCTCGCCCATCTCCTGGTAGGCCAGCTCGGCCGTGCCGGCCGGGACCTCGATGTAGAAGCGGTGCGCTTCCCGGTTGTGCTCCACGTGCATTGCCGTCCTCCGTGCCCGGAGCCTAGCCGGGCGCCCGGGAGCGCGCCATGGCAGGTCTGGCGCGGAGCGGCCGGATTGCCGACCTTCCCCCATCCACCCCCACCGGACGCCATGCCGACCATCCAGGACCCGGCCGCCCGCGCCGAGCTGATTGCCCGCCTGCGCCGCGTCACCCCAACGACGACGCCGGCATGGGGGACGCTCACGGCGCCGAGAATGGTCTGCCATCTCTCCGACCAGCTCCGCGTGGCCCTCGGCGACACGCCGTGCCGGGATGTGAGCACGTTGCCGCTGCGGACCGTGGTGCGCTTCCTCGTCCTGCGGACCGGCTTTCAGGCGCCGCCGGGCAAGGTGCAGACCGTGCGCGAGATGCTCGGGAGCCAGCCCACCACCTGGGACGCGGACATGGCCAGCTGTGAGGCCCTGCTCGAGCGGCTGGCCGGCGCCACGCGGGTGGCGCCGCACCCGGCCTTCGGGAAGTTCACCCCGGGCGACTGGGGCATCATGGCGTGGAAGCACTTTGATCACCACCTGCGGCAGTTCCACGCCTAGGAGGCGGCATGGGCACCCGTGACCCGCGGATCGACGCCTACATCGCGAAGTCGTCCGAGTTTGCGCGCCCCATCCTGGCGCACTTCCGGAAGCTGGTGCACCAGGCGGCGCCGGACGTCACCGAGACCATGAAGTGGAGCATGCCCCACTTCGACCACGGCGGCATCCTCTGCGGCATGGCGGCCTTCAAGGCCCACGCGGCCATCGGCTTCTGGAAGGCGGAGCTGATCGTGGACAAGAAGTACGACAAGGGCGACGACGCCATGGGCAGCCTGGGCCGCCTGACGAGCGTCAAGGACCTGCCGCCGGACCGGGTGCTGATTGGCTACGTGAAGAAGGGCATCGCCCTCAACGCCGAGGGCGTGAAGGCCCCCCGCATGGCCCGGCGCGACACGCGCGCGAAGAAACCCGAGGCCAAGGCCCCGGCCGACCTGGCCGCCGCGCTCAAGAAGAACGCCAAGGCCCGGAAGCACTGGGAGGCGTTCCCGCCGAGCCACCGGCGCGAGTACATCGAGTGGATCACGAGCGCCAAGCAGGAGGAGACGCGGGCGCGGCGGCTGGCCACCTGCATCAGCCAGGTGGCGGAGGGCAAGTCGCAGAACTGGAAGTACGAATCCAAGCCGAAGAAGAAGGCATGAAGAGCCTCCCCGAGCTGTTCCAGCGGAACCGCGCCTGGGCCGAGCGGCAGAAGGCGGCCCAGCCCGACTTCTTCCAGCGGCTGGTGGCGCAGCAGGCGCCGGCCTACCTGTGGATCGGCTGCTCCGACAGCCGGGTGCCGGCCAACGAGATCGTGGACCTGCTGCCGGGCGAGCTGTTCGTGCACCGGAACATCGCCAACGTGGTGGTGCACACCGACCTCAACTGCCTCTCGGTGCTGCAGTACGCCATCGAGATCCTGGGGGTGCGGCACATCATCGTGTGCGGGCACTACGGCTGCGGGGGCGTGCGCGCCGCGCTCGACCGCACCAAGGTGGGCCTGGCCGACAACTGGCTCCGCCACGTGGTGGACGTCCGCACCCGCCACGCCGCCCTCGTGGACTCGGCCCCGACGCAGGCCAAGGCGCTCGACCGGCTGTGCGAGCTCAACGTGCTGGAGCAGGCGCTTCACGTCTGCGAGACCACCATGGTGCAGGACGCCTGGGCCGCCGGGCGGCCCCTGTCGGTCCACTCCTGGGCCTACGGCCTCGAGGACGGGCTGCTGCGGGACCTCGGCTTCACCGTCGCGGGCCAGGACGAGGTGGCGCCCACTTACACCCGCACCATCGCCGCGGTGGGCGGCTGAGTCCGTGGCCCACGCCATCCGCCCCGCCCGGAGCGCCGACGGCGACGCCTGCCGCGCGATCATCTTCGGCATCCTGCACCACTACGGCCTCGAGCCCGAGCCGCAGGGCCAGGACGCCGACCTCGACGACCTCGAGGCGCATTACGACGGCCGCGATTCGCTCTTCGTGGTGGTGGTAGACGACACGGGCCGCATCGTGGGCACCGGCGGCCTCAAGCGCTACGACGCCGAGCAGGCGGAGATCAAGAAGATGTACCTGCTGCCCGAGGCGCGGGGACAGGGACTGGGGCGCCGGCTGCTCGACACGCTGGTGGGCTTTGCGCGCGCGGTGGGATACCGGCGCATCGTGCTCGAGTCCAACTCCAACCTGACCGAGGCGCTCCAGCTCTACCAGCGCTACGGCTTCGTGCCGGTGCCACCGGAGCACCTCTCGTACCGCTGCGACCGCGCCTTCGCCCTGGACCTCGTGCCGGCGGGGGCCTGATGGGTCGCTACGCCTTCCTCACCGACACCTACGAGACGGAGCGGCTCAAGACGCTGAGCGTCTGGTCCGAGTTCGCCGACGGCGACCTCGGCTTCCGGCCCGCGCCGCTGGCGCGCACCCCGCGGGAGCAGATGGTGCACCAGTGCGTGAGCGAGGACACCTGGTTCCGCACCATGCTCGGCATCGATCTCGGCGAGCCGCCGCTGCCACCGGAGGAGAGTCGTCAGGCGTTCCTGACGCGCTACGCCGCCGCCTCGGCCCGGCGGCTGGCCGAGCTGCGCGGGCGCCCCGACGCCTGGTACGAGGACGAGGCCAGCTTCTTCGGCGTGCCCCGGCCCCGCACCTGGATCCTGGTGCGCCGCTTCACCCACTCGGCGCACCACCGCGCCCAGCTCACCACCTACCTGCGGCTGCTCGGCAAGCCGCTCTACTCGACGTACGGCCCCACCGCGGACACCGGCGGCCTCTTCACCAACCAGGCCCCGGTGATCTACCGCTACCCCGACGTGGCAACCCTGCTCGAGCGCGAAGCCGAGGGTGGCGACTGGCCGCCGCTCCCTGGCCCCGGGGACAAGCCCCCCACCGAGCGGCCATGAGCTTCCAGGACCACTACTCCACCTTTGCCGCGAGCTACGCCCGGGCCCGGCCCGAGTATCCGGCGGCGCTGTTCCGGTGGCTTCGCACCCAGTCGCCCTCGGGCGGGCTGGCGTGGGATGCGGGGACCGGGAGCGGGCAGGCGGCACGCGGACTGGTGGAAGTGTTCGAGCGGGTGGTGGCCACCGACCCGAGCAGCGAGCAGCTGGCGCAGGCGCCGGCGCACCCGCGCATCTCCTATTACGCGGGGAGCGAGATCGCCTCGGGCCTGGTGAGCGGGAGCGCGGACTGCGTGACGGCCGCGCAGGCGGCGCACTGGTTCGACCTCGAGGGCTTCGCGGCCGAGGCGCGGCGTACCCTCCGGCGCGGGGGCCTGGTGGCGGTGTGGGGCTATGGCCTCTGCCGCGTCAGTGAGGCAGTGGACCTTGTGCTCGACCGGTTCTACACCGACGTGGTGGGATCGCACTGGCCGCCGGAGCGGCACCACGTGGACAGCGCCTACCGCGAGCTCCCGTTTCCCTTTGCGGAGGTGGCGTGGCCGCCGATCGCCATGGAACGGGACTGGTCGCTGGCCCAGCTGCTCGGCTACCTCGACACCTGGTCCGCCGTGCACCGCTACCGGAAGGCGCTGGGCACCGACCCGCTGGGCCCGCTGGTGCCGGAACTCCGCCGCGCCTGGGGCGCCACCGAGGCGGTGCGGCGGGTGACCTGGCCGCTCTTCGGGCGCGCCGGGCGCACCTGACGCCTGACACAACCCCCGACCCGCCCTCCCCCATGCCCGCTCCCATCGACCCCCGCGTGGACATTGGCCACGTGCACCTCAAGGTGGCCAGCGTGGACCGCGCGCTGGCCTTCTACTGCGGCGTCCTCGGCTTCGAGCTGACGCAGCGCTACGGGCCGCAGGCGGCGTTCGTGAGCGCCGGCGGGTACCATCATCACATCGGCCTCAACAGCTGGGAGAGCGCCGACGGTCCCCCGCCGGCGCCGGGGACCACCGGCCTCTATCACGTGGCCATCCGCTACCCCGACCGGAAGACCCTGGCCGACGCGCTCCGCCGCCTGATCGAGGCCGGCATCCCGCTGCAGGGCGCCAGCGACCACGGCGTCAGCGAGGCCCTCTACCTGGCCGACCCCGACGGCAACGGCATCGAGCTCTACCGCGACCGCCCGCGTGCCGAGTGGCCCTTCGATGCGCAGGGGCACCTGCAGATGGTCACCCGGCGACTGGACCTCGAGGCGCTGCTGGCGGAAGTGTGAAGAAACCCCGCATGCGCGCCGGTTGCGCGCGCGCGGACCGGCGTGCACCTTAGCAGCCATCCCTTCCCATCGCTTCGCCACACACCTCCGGTTCGCCAGTCCCGGCGAGGAGTGACGATGCCCCGCATCAGCGTGCAGGCCTGCAGTTACATCCCGGCGTCCGCCCGGGTGGTCTACGGCATCCTCGCCGACTACCACGAGGGGCATCCCTCCATCCTCCCGCCCGACAGCTTCGCCGACTACGTGGTGGAGGCGGGCGGCCGCGGCGCGGGGACCCGCATCCGGTTCGTGATGCCAGGGGTGGGAAAGCCGCGGCAGTTCCACATGGAGGTGTCGGAGCCGGAGCCGGGGCGGGTGCTCCGGGAAACCGACCTCAAGACCGGCACCATCACCACCTTCACCGTGGAGCCGACGGACGACGCGAGCATCTGCCGCGTCATCATGCACTCGGAATGGCGGCGCGGCGGGGTGATGGGGTGGGTGGAGCGGTGGTTTGCCAAGCCCTTCCTAAGGCGCATCTACATCGAAGAGCTCCACAACCTGGCGGTGAAGGTGCGCGGGTCGCGGACCGAGCT
>JBGAOL010000036.1:0-17340 GCA_044221825.1 Gemmatimonadales bacterium | reverse complement strand
GGGGCTTCAAGACCCGGTTCCACCTCTACACGGTGCCGGGGCAGGTGTACTACAACGCCTCCCGCAAGCTGATCCTCAAGGGCGTCGACGGCGTGGTCTTCGTCGCCGACAGCCAGATCGAGCGCATGGAGGCCAACATCGAGGCCATGCAGAACCTGTACGACAACATGGCCCAGCATGGCTACAACCTCACCACGATCCCCTTCGTGGTGCAGTACAACAAGCGGGACCTCCCCAACGCCGCGACGCTCAAGGAGCTGCAGGCGGCCCTGAACCCGGGCTGGCCCGTGGACGACGCCGCCAAGCAGCGCGTCACCCCGGACCCCTACCACGAGGGCGAGTTCCTGGTGGAGCAGGTGGACGGGACCTGGATCGAGCGCGCCCCGTACTTCGAGGCCGTCGCCATGACCGGCGACGGGGTCTTTGACACCCTCAAGGCGGTCAGCAAGCTGGTGCTCAAGAGCCTCGGCTCCTGAGCGCCACCCCCGGGAGGGCATGATGCCTGCCCCCACCACGCCGGCCCCGGGCCGCGCCTGGAACCTCCCCAACATCCTCACGGTGGTGCGGATCGGCCTCACGCCGGTCATCGCCCTGCTGCCGTTCATCGACGGCTACTGGCCCAAGCTGATCTGCTTCGGGGTGTTCCTCTTTGCGGCCATCACCGACGTGGTGGACGGCTACCTCGCCCGCTCCCGGAACCTGGTCACCGACCTCGGCAAGCTGCTGGACCCGATCGCGGACAAGCTGCTCCTGTTCGCCACGATCATCCCCATCTACGTCATCAGCCGCACCCGGCACGACCTCTACAACATCCCCGTGTGGGGCAGCATCCCCCTGTGGGTCTGCGTCCTCCTCATCGGGCGCGAGCTGGCCATGACCGGCTTCCGCCTCTGGGCCAAGCGGCGCGGGCTGGTCATCGCGGCGGCGGGGCCGGGGAAGCTCAAGGCCGTGCTCCAGAACATCTACATCGGCGCCACCTTCCTCTGGTTCACCTTCCGCGACGCGCGGAAGCCCATGGGCTGGGAGCACAGCCGCTACGCCGACTACTGGAACGAATTCCACGGCAGCGTGGTGGCCATCACCCTGGCGCTCGCCACGGCGCTGACGGTGTATTCCTTCCTCGTCTACATCTACCGCTACCGCGCGCTGTTCCGCGGGCAGTAGCGGCGCCCCGGGCCCCATGGCCATCGAGCTCCTGACCATCGGCACCGAGCTGCTGCTCGGGTTCACCATCGACACCAACAGCGCCGAGATCGGCCGCGCGCTGTCGGCGGCGGGAATCCCGGTGGTGCGGCGCACCTCGGTCACCGACGATCCTGCCGCCATCGAGTCGGCCGCGCGCGAGGCGCTGGCGCGCACCGGCGCCTTCCTTGCCACCGGCGGCCTCGGTCCCACGGCGGACGACATCACCAAGAAGGTCATCGCCGACCTCTTCGGGCTGCCGCTCGAGTATCACGAGGAGATCTGGCAGGGCCTCCTCGAGCGCTTCCGGCGCTTCGGCCGGGTGCCCTCGGAGAAGAACCGCTCCCAGGCCGAGGTGCCGCGGGGCGCTGTCGTCCTGCCGAACCGCTGGGGGACCGCGCCGGGACTCTGGATCGAGGGGAAGGCCGGGCTCGCCATTCTCCTGCCCGGCGTCCCGTCCGAGATGCGGGGCCTGCTGACGTACGAGGTCCTGCCGCGCCTGGCAGGGCGGGGCGGCGGGCGCGTGGTGAGCTCCCGGCTGGTGCGGACCACCGCAGTGCCCGAATCCACCCTGGCGGAACGCCTCGGGGACATCGAGCCGCGGCTGATGCCGCTCTCCCTCGCCTACCTGCCGGGCTCCACCGGGGTGGACCTCCGGCTCACCGCCTGGAACCTTTCCCCGTCGGAGGCCGAAGCGCGCCTGGCGGCCGGCGCCGCCGAACTCCGGCGCCTCGCAGGCGAATGGGTCTACGCGGAAGGAGAGACCGATCTGGCCGCCGTGCTGCTCGAGCGGGCATGCGGCGAGGGCCTCACCATCGGCACGGCGGAGAGCTGCACCGGCGGCCTCGTGGGCGGGCGCCTGACGGCCATCCCAGGCAGCTCCAGTACCTACCGCGGCGGCGTGGTGGCGTACGACAACGCCGTGAAGGAGGCCCAGCTGGGAGTGCCGGCTAGCCTCCTCGCCCAGCATGGGGCCGTCAGCGCCCCGGTGGCCGAAGCCATGGCCCGAGGCGCCGGGGAGCGACTCGGGGTGGACCTGGCCATGTCCGTCACGGGGATCGCCGGGCCGGACGGGGGAAGCGACGAGAAACCAGTCGGTCTCGTCTTCGTCGGGACGTTGGCGCGTGGAACGGTGGAGGTTTCCCGGCACCTCTTCCCGGGCAACCGGCAGGAGGTCCGCGAGCGGTCGGCCCAGATGGCGCTGTTCCGTCTGCTCAAGCGTCTCGACTAGGGCACTATGCTGCCAGAGTGACCGGCTACGAAGGCATGGGCGTTGCTGTTACCTTTGGGAACTCCGTCACGGGATGAACGCGCAAGTGCTTGAGAACAAGGACGTTGGCGGCGACGCCGCCGCAGAGCCCCCGGTGGTAGAGCCTGCAGCCCAGCCGGATGGCGATCCGCGGCCCCAGTCGGCCACCGGCGGGCTCCCCATGGAGCCGGCCGAGCAGGCTGTGGCTCGCCTTGAGGGCGAGGTGGCCGAGCTCAAGGACCGGCACCTCCGCCTCGCCGCCGAATACGACAACTTCCGCCGCCGCGCCACCAAGGAACGCGCCGAGCTCGGGGACCGGGCGCAGGGCGCGCTGGCGGCCCGCCTGCTCGACGTTCTGGACGACCTGGACCGCGTGACCAACGGCGGGTCTGGGGCGGGCGGGACGGACGCGGTGTCGCAGGCGCTGGTGCTCATCGACAAGAAGCTCCGCAAGGAGCTCGAGGCCGCAGGCCTCGAGAAGGTGGACCCGGCCGGGCAGCCCTTCGACCCGGCGGTGGCCGAGGCCATCTCCGTGCTGGTGCCACCGAGCCCCGACAAGGACCACACCGTCAGTGCCACCTTCCAGATGGGCTACCGCTTCAAGGGCGCGCTCATCCGGCCGGCGCGGGTGCAGGTCTACTCCTCTGAGGGACACGCCTGACCGTGGCGAAGGACTTCTACCAGGTCCTCGGCGTCCCGGACACGGCCACGGCGGACGAGATCAAGAAGGCGTACCGCCGCCTGGCCAAGCAGTACCATCCGGACGCCAACCCCAACAACGCCCAGGCCGCCGAGCGCTTCAAGGAGATCTCGGAGGCGCACGGCGTGCTGTCCGACGCGGACAAGCGGAAGCACTACGACCAGATGCGCCGCCTCGGCGCCTTCGACACCGGGTTCCGGCGCAGCCCCGGGGGCGCCGGCCCGCGGCCAGGGCCTGGTCCCGGGGCGTCGACCACTGGCGGCTTCGACCAGAACGTCGAGTTCGATCTCGGGGGGCTCGGTGGTCTCGGGGACATCTTCTCGTCGATCTTCGGCCGGAAGGGAAGAGAGGACGCCGCCGGCGGGGATGCCATCGAGACGCTGGTGGAGATCCCGTTCCGTGTCGCTGCGCTCGGCGGCAAGGTGCCGGTGCGGCTGCCCGTCACCGAGGGATGCCCCACCTGTCATGGGACCGGTGGCGCCCCGGGCGCCAAGATCTCGCCGTGTCCGGAGTGCAACGGCCGCGGGACCGTGACGTTCGGGCAGGGCGGCTTTGCGGTGAGCCGTCCCTGTCCGCAGTGCCGGGGCAAGGGGAAGATCCCGTCCACGCCATGCCCCACGTGCGCGGGCGCGGGCCAGGTGCGCACTGAGCGCGAGGTCCTCATCACCGTGCCGCCCGGCACCGAGACGGGGGCCAAGGTCCGGCTGCGCGGGCAGGGGCAGGCGGCGCAGCCCGGTGCCCCGGTGGGGGACCTCGTGGTCACCTTCCAGGTGGAGGCCGACCGTTTCTTCCGTCGGGAGGGCCTCGACGTCATCTGCGAGGTGCCGCTCAACCTGGCCCAGGCCGTCTTCGGCACCCGGCTCCGCGTCCGGACGCTCGACGGCAAGAAGGTGGTCCTTCGCGTCCCGCCCGGCACCCAGCCCGGCCGCAAGTTCCGGGTGAAGGGCATGGGCATCGAGAAGGGCGACCGGAAAGGCGACCAGCTGGTACAGGTGGCCGTCAAGCTTCCCGATGAACTGTCGCCGGAGCAGGAGGAACTGCTCAAGAAATTCGCCGAGTCGTCGGGGATGGCGTTCTAGCCCGGCTCGTCGCCTCGTGAGGGAGTCACGCCGGGCACGCTGAGGTGCTGGCGGCCACAGAGGAACCGTGAATGAACGAAGCGGGACTCGTCGTGAGACGAGCCCCGCTTCGTTCATTGCCCCGTCGTGGCGGAATCGCGCTCCGCCGACCGACTCCGAGCCTCAGCGCACGCTGGGATGCTCCGCCGTCACGCGCGCCGTCTCCCGGTAGGCCTCCACGAGCACGCGGTGAGTCGCCAGCTCCGGCTCACCCTCGGCGGGGTGGCGCTGGATGTACTGGCCGTCGGCGGCGAGGTCCCACGCCTGCCGGTTGTCCTGCCACATCAGGTTCAGCAGGTCACGGATGGCGTGCCGGTGGGCCGGGTCCTCGATGGGCACCACCGCCTCGATGCGGCGATCGAGGTTCCGTGGCATCCAGTCCGCCGAGCCGATGTAGACCTCCTCCGTCCCGGCGTTGAGGAAGTACCAGGTGCGCGCGTGCTCCAGGAACCGGCCGATGATGCTCACCACCCGGATCCGCTCGCTCACGCCCGGGAGGCCGGGCCGGAGGCAGCAGATGCCGCGCACGATCAGGTCCACCTGCACCCCGTCCTGCGACGCCTCGTACAGCGCCCGGATGATCGCCCCGTCCACGAGGGCGTTCATCTTGGCCAGGATCCGCGCCGGCCGCCCGTGACGCGCGTGCTCCGCCTCCCGGCGGATCATGGCGATGAAGCGCTCCCGCATGCCGCGGGGCGCCACGATCAGCTTCCGGTACTGGGTGGGCGCCGCGAAGCCGGTAAGGACGTTGAAGAGGTCGGTGAGGTCGGCGCCGAGCTCGGGGTCGCAGGTGAAGAGCCCGAAATCGGTGTAGACGCGCGCGGTGCCTGGATGGTAGTTGCCGGTGCCGATGTGGAGGTAGCGGCGCATGGCGTCGCCCTCGCGGCGGACCACCAGCATCACCTTGCCGTGGGTCTTGAGTCCGGCCACGCCGTAGCTCACGTGCACGCCCACGTCCTCGAGGCGCTGCGCCCAGCGGATGTTGTTCTCCTCGTCGAAGCGCGCCTTGAGCTCGATCAGCACCGCCACCTGCTTGCCCCGCTCGGCGGCCTGCGCCAGGAGGCGCGCGATGCTCGAGTCACCGCCGGTGCGGTAGAGCGTGAGCTTGATGGCCACCACGTCCGGGTCGTCCACCGCCGCCTGGATGAAGCGCTCCACGGAGTTGGTGAAGCTCTCGTAGGGGTGGTGCACCAGCACGTCGCCCTCGCGGACCACCTCGAAGACGTTGCGGCCGCCAGCGAAGCGGGCCGGCGTCACCGGATGATGCGGTGGGTCCTTGAGGGCGGGCAGGTCGAGGCTCGCCGCCAGGCCCAGCAGGTCGGCGGTGTCGAGGAGGCCGGGGACCTCGTACACGTCGTCGTCGCCGAGCGGGGCCGCCAGCGCCTCCTGTGCGGCATTGAATTCGCCCAGCAGCACCTCGCGGATCGAGGCCGGCAGGGCGGGCGACACCTCGAGGCGCACCACGGCGCCGAAGCGGCGGTTGCGCACCTCCTCCTGGATGGTGCTGAGGAGGTCCTCGGCCTCGTCGTGGTCCACCTCGAAGTCGGTGTTGCGGGTGATGCGGAAGGGGTGGCAGCCGAGGATCTCGATCCCGGGGAAGAGCGCCTCGATGTTGGTGGCGATGACGTCCTCGAGCGGCACGAAGCGCATGCCATCGCCGAGCGGCACCCACCGCGACAGGATCTTCGGTACCTTGACCCGCGCAAACCGCTCCTCGCCGTCGGCGCCGCGCAGGTTGACGGCCAGCGACAGGCTGAGGTTGGAGATGTACGGGAAGGGATGCGCCGGGTCCACGGCGAGCGGGGTGAGGACCGGGAAGACGTTGTCGCGGAAGTGCCGGTCGAGGCGGGCACGCTCCTCGGGGTTCAGCTGCTCGACGCCCACCAGCGCCACGCCGTGGCGGGACAAGCCGGCCAGCACCTCGTCGTGCAGGCAGCGCGCGTGCTCCAGCACCATCCCGCGCACCGCCACGGCGATGGCGTGGAGCTGCGCCTCGGGGGTCTGCCCGTCCTCGGAGCGCTCGCTGTAGCCGGCGGCCAGCTGGTCCTTGAGGCCGGCCACGCGAATCTGGAAGAACTCGTCCAGGTTGGAGCTGAAGATGCCGAGGAACTTGAGCCGTTCCACCAGCGGCACGCGCGTGTCCTGCGCCTCACGCAATACCCGCCGGTTGAACTCGAGCCACGAGAGCTCGCGATTCAGGTAGAGGCTCGCATGCCCCAGGTCGGGCGTCGAGTCGGCTGGCGGGGGAACGGGGACGGCGCGGGCGAGGTCGGTCACGGCCTGACGATGCAGGAGACGGCCTGAATCTACCCCTCGCGGTGGAGGGGGGCCAATTGGCCGGTGTAACGCCGCGGTAACGGAGGGTCCGGCCCGGCCGGTACGCCGGAACCCCTTGCCATGCTTGGACTTAGTGTGCGCGTTCGACCCGCACGATGACCCGCTTGAAATTGGGGGTGCCCGAGCGCGGGTCCACCGAGCGGTCCACCAGCCGGTTCACTGCCGCCTCACGGAAGTGCATCGGCAGGAAGATCTGGCCCGCCTGCACCCGCGGGCTGGCCTCGATCCGAAGCGAGACCTGCCCGGAGGGGGAGCTCACCGTCACCCACTCGTGCTCCACGAGCCCAAGCCGGCGGAGGTCCTCGGGGTGCATCTCAGCCACGGGCACCGGGTCCCGCTGCTCCAGCGTGGCGGTGCGGCGGGTGGTGGTGGCCGTCTGCCAGTGGAAGCGGGTCCGGCCGGTCAGGGCCAGGAAGGGGAACTCCGGGTTGGGCTCGATGGCCGGCGGCGCGGTGTCCACCGGCAGGAACTGCGCCCGCCCCGAGGCGGTCGCGAAGCGGTCCGCATAGAGGCGCGCCGAGCCTTCGGGTGCGGCGGGGGTGACGGGATGCTGCAGGCTGCCGCGCGCCTCGAGCGCGGCGTAAGAGACACCCGCCCAGTCCGGGCAGGCCCGCGCAATCTCGTCCATGGTCCCGGCCGGGGTGCGGGCGGCGACGGGGAGGCCCAGGCGCTCCGTCAGCTCCACGAGCACGTCCAGCTCGTGCCGGGCCTGTCCCGGGGGCATCGCCGCGGGATGGGCCAGCTGGATGCGCCGCTCGGCGTTCACGTAGGTCCCGAGCTTCTCGGCGAAGGCCGCGCCCGGCAGCACCACGTCGGCAAAGCGCGCGGTCTCCGTGAGGAAGAGGTCGTGCACCACCAGGAACGAGAGGTTGCGGAGCCAGGCCTCGATCTCGCCGGTGGCGGGGCCGGAGAGCGCGGGATTCTCGCCCATCACGTACAGGCCGCGGATGGGGGAGTCGGGGTGACTCATGGCCGTGGAACGCCGCCCGGGCAGGGTGGCCAGCCGCTCCACCGGGACGCCCCAGAGCGCGGCGAACTTGGCGCGCACCGCGGGATCGATCACCGGCTGGTGGTCGGGGAAGAGGTCCGGCAGCGCGCCCATGTCGCAGGCACCCTGGACGTTGTTCTGTCCCCGGATCGGCATGATGGCGGCGCCGGGCCGGCCCACCATGCCGCAGGCCAGGGCCAGGTTCACCAGGCTGGCGATCGCCTCGGTGCCGCGGAGGTGCTGGGTGAGGCCCATGCCCCACATGGTGATGCTCCGGGGGCCGGTCGCGAAGGCATCCGCGGCGGCGCAGATCTGCTCGGCCGGGACGCCTGTCTCCCGGGCGGCGCGCTCGAGCTCCAGGCTCGAGCTCCAGCTCGAGCGCGGCCTCCGCCACCTGCTCAAATCCCTCCGTCCGCTCCGCGATGAACGCCGGCGCCACCCGGTCCGTGGCCATGGCCCGGTGGAGCATGGCCAGGTAGAGCAGGGCATCGGTGCCGGTGCGCGGCCGGAGCCAGAGCGCGGCGCGCTCGGCGATCTCGGTGTGCCGCGGGTCCACCACGATCACCCGGGCCCCGCGCTTCTGGGCCTTGAGGATCCGGGTGCCGAGGACCGGGTAGCTCTCCGTCGGGTTCACGCCGGCAATGAGGATGACATCGGCCAGCTCGAGGTCGTCGTAGCAGCCCGAGGCGGCGGCGGTGCCGAGCTGGCGACGCAGCGCGGCCACCGAGCCCGCGTGACAGAGCCGGGCGCAGTTGTCCACGTTGCCCGAGCCGAGCGCCCCCCGCACCAGGCGCACCAGGGCGTAGGTCTCCTCGTTGCTGCACTTGGCGGAGCCCAGCGCGCCCAGGCTGTCGGGGCCGCAGCTGGCGCGGAGGCGGCGCAGTTGCTGCGCCACGAGGTCGAGGGCCTCGTCCCATGTGGCCTCGCGGAACGGTGCGCGCCACTCGGTTTCCGGGAGGTCGTCCGGGTGCGCCTCGCCCCGGGGCGCACCATGCCACCGCCACTCACCATCCCCGTCCCTGGCCCATTCACGGCGGAGGAGCGGGGTGGTGAGCCGGTCGCCGTGCCGGAGGAAGCCCGTGCTGGCCTTGCCCTTGATGCACAACTGGCCGGTGCTCCCGGGGGCCGGAAGCACCTTGGGCACACCACCCGCGGTGCTCTCCAGCACCACCGGGCAGCCGACACCGCAATGGGGGCAGACGGAAGGGAAACGCTGCGTGGCGAGCATGGGGGACCCCGGACGGAGGTACCCCAAATACAGGCGGTTTGGGTCCGCCGGTCAATCCCCGTAATCCCATGAAATGGTGGGGTTACGGGGGTGTGCCTGACAGGATGCCCGCCCTGGCGCGGGGCTACTGCCGGATCACCTTCACCTCGCTCTCCCCCACGAACAGGGAGAGCACCAGGCTCACGAGGCTGACCAGGAGCCCGGCCCAGAACGCCGAGCCGAAGTCGCGGACCTCGAAGCCAAGGTTGAAGAGGCCCGACAGCCAGCTGGTGAAGAGCAGCAGCGCCGCGTTGATGAAGAACAGGAAGAGGCCGAGGGTCACCAGCACCAGCGGGCAGGTGAGCAGCGCGAGCAGCGGGCGCAGGGTGGCGTTGACGATCCCGAACAGCGCCGCCACGGCCAGGAGGCCGAGCGCCGGGCCGGTGTACTCCACCCCGTCGACCACCTGGACCGCGACGTAGAGCGCCAGGGTGTTGATGAGCCAGCGGACGATGAGCGGGCGCATCAGGCGGTCGGCTTGAGGTACTGGTCCAGGAAGTCGAGCACGGTGCCCCACCAGAGCCGGCGGTTCCGCGGCCGGGTCACGAAATGGTCTTCATCCGGGAAGTAGAGGAACTTCCCCGGGATCGCGCGCAGGCGAAGGTTGGTGAAGGCTTGGAGGCCCTCCGAGACGTCCACGCGGTAGTCGAGCTGGCTGTGCACCACCAGCATGGGCGTGGTCCAGTTCTGCGCGAAGTTGGCCGGGGACCACTTCTCGATGACCGCCCGCGCCTGCGGATCGGTGGGAAGGCCGCCGAATTCCCAGTGCGGGAACCACAGTTCCTCGGTGGTGCCCGCCATGCTGAGCGGGTTGTAGATCCCGTCGTGCGCCACCAGCGCCCGGAACCGCTTGGTGTTGCCCGCCAGCCAGTAGACGGCATACCCGCCGTAGGAGGCGCCCGCGGCCCCCATCCGGGTGCTGTCCACGTAGGGGAGGCGTGCCACGGCATCGAGGCCCTTCATCAGGTCCTCGAACGGCAGGCCGCCCCAGTTGCGCGAGATACTGTTGGTGAACGCCTGCCCGTAGCCGGTGGACCCGTGGAAGTTGACGGCCGCCACCACGTAACCGCGCGAGGCGAAGAGCGCATAGTTCCAGCGGCCGTGCCACTGGTCCAGCCATGCACCCTGCGGTCCGCCGTGAATGAGGTAGACGAGCGGGTACTTCCGGTCCGGCCGGAAGCCGGGCGGCTTCACCAGCCAGCCGAAGACCGAGTCGCCGCGCGCGCCCACGAAGCCGAACGACTCCGCCGGCGTCAGGTCCACCGCGGCCATCCGCTCCCCGTTGACGGTGGTGACGGCCCGCGCGTCCTTGCCCTCGATGGTGGCCGTCCACACCTCAGCCGGCCGGTCGGCGGTGCTCCGCAGGAAGCTGAGGCGGGTGCCGTCGTCCGAGAGCTGGACGTTGCTGTTGGTCCCGCCGCTCACCAGCACCTGGGTGCGGCCGGACGGCACCTCGATCCGGTAGATGCTGTGTCCGCCCCGGTCTTCCACCTCCGCGATCACCGCCCGCGCATCGGGCAGCCAGCGGAAGTCGGTGATGCTCCGGTCGAAGCGGGGCGCCACGTTGAGCTTCCGCCCGCTGGCGCGCTCGTAGAGCATCAGCTGCTGGCGGTCCGCCTCGAAGCCGGGCGTGGCCATGCTCAGGTAGCCGATGTAGCGGCCGTCCGGGGAGTAGCGCGGGGAGTGATCGTTCCCCCGGGTGGTGGTGATGAACTGCCGCGCGGAGCCGTCCGGCCCCATGACGGCGATGTCGTTGTTGGTGCTCGTGGCCAGGGCGGTGTCGGGGTTGTAGACCACCGCCACCTCGGTCCCCACCGGCGAGACGGCCACGTCCGTGAGGCCGCCGAGCGCCAGGGGGGGCACGTCGCGGTCGAAGGGCGTGAGGTCGGTGACCTCGCCCGCCAGGGTCACGCGGAAGACGTGCGAGCGGACGCCCACGCGCCACTCGTTCCAGTGACGGTAGAACAGGTCGGTCACGATCTGCGCCGAGGTGGGGTAGGGCGCCGAGCGTTTCTGCGCCTCCGTCGAGTCGCCCCAGGGGACGTCGGTCCAGAAGTAGAGCGCCTTGCCGTCGGGGCTCCAGAGATAGTCGGCGATGCCGTGACCCACGCTGGTGATCTTGCTCGCCTCCCCGCCGCGGAGCGGCATCCGCCAGATCTGCGGACTGCCGTCCCGCGTGGAGACGAACGTCAGGGTGCGGCCGTCCGGCGCCCAGCGCGGGAGCCGTTCGTTACCTGTCCCCACCGTGGCCTGCCAACTCTCCCCCGTGGCGATCTCGGCGAGCCAGACCCGGCTCGAGGCGCGGTTGTCCTCGATGGACGGCGTGCTGACCGTGAACGCCACCAGCGCCCCGTCGGGGGAGAGCTGCGGGTCGCTCACCACCGGCGTGGTGATGTACTCCTCGATGCCGATCGGGCGCTTGGCCTGCGCCAGGACGGTGCCCGTCACCGTCACCAGGAGGGCGAGCCCCAGGGCTCCCCGCCGCGCCGCCGAGCCGACTGCCGTCATGCGATGACTCCTCCCCCGAGTACCTGCCCGTCGTCCGCGAACACCACGCCGGACTGCCCCGGCGCAATGGCCCGCACCGGCACTGCCAGCGCGAGGTCCAGCCTGTCCTCCGTGACGCTCACCACCGTGGCCGGGACCGCCCGGGCCCGATAGCGGAGCTGCACCCAGCAGCCCTCGCCCTCGGCCAGCGGGTCCGCCAGCCAGTTCAGCTCCGCCAGCTGCACGCGGTGCCCAAGGAGCTCGTCCGCACTGCCCACGACCACCTCGCGCGTGGCGGGGCGGATGGCCACCACGAAGCGTCGCTCCCCTGCGCCACCGGGCAGCCCCTTTCGCTGGCCGATGGTGTAGCGCGCGAAGCCGGCATGCTCGCCGATGACCTCCCCGCTGGTGCTCACCAGCGGGCCCGGCACCAGGGCCGGCGCGTCGGCCGGGAGGTGCTGCTCCAGCACGCCCACGTAGTCGTCGTCCGGCACGAAGCAGATCTCCACCGACTCCGGCTTGTCCGCCGTCACCAGGCCGAGTTGCCGCGCGTGCGCCCGGGTCTCCGCCTTGGTGAGGCCGCCCACCGGGGTCAGCAAGCGGGGCAGGACGCTCCGGGAGATACCCCAGAGGAAGTAACTCTGGTCCTTGCCGGGGTCGGCGCCGCGGTAGAGACGGCCCTCCCGGGCGACGGCGTAGTGGCCCGTGGCCAGGTAGTCGCACTCGAGCGCGTCGGCGTGCGCCAGCAGGTCGCGGAACTTGGTGAAGGAGTTGCAGCGGACGCACGGAATCGGCGTCCGGCCGCGGCTGTACTCCGCCACGAAATTGGCGATCACGTCCCGGCTGAAGCGGTCCTCCATGTTGAGGACGTAGTGGGGGATCCCGAGCGCCTGACAGACGCTGCGCGCGTCGTTGATCGAGTCGAGGGAGCAGCAGGGCCGGTCGGGCACGCTGTCGCCATAACAGAAGAGCTTGAGCGTGGCGCCGATGACCTCATGGCCCTGCGCCACGAGCTCGGCGGCGGCGACGGAGCTGTCCACCCCGCCGCTCATGGCCACGAGGACCCGGGCACGGCGCCCGGCCGGGGGCGAGGAGTTCGCCACCATGCTCAGCGGCTCAGCGCCAGGCCGAGGGCGCGCACCTTGGCCACGGCGCGCGGGAACACCTCCGCCACCCGGCGCACCTCGTCGGCCGTGGTCTCGTGGCCCAGGCTCAGCCGGATGGCAGAGAGGGAAAGCTCGGGTGCGATGCCCATGGCCGTGAGGACGTGCGAGGGCTCCGTGGCGCCGGACTGGCATGCCGAGCCCGCCGACGCGGCGATGCCCGCGAGGTCGAGATGCATCAGGAGGGCCTGTGCGTCGCAGCCCGGCACCTGGAGGTTGAGCACGTGCGGCGCGCGCGGCGCGGCTCCCCCGGTGATCCGGAGGTCCGGGACGGCGGCGGTGAGGAGGGCGGCCAGCAGGTCACGAAGTTCCGTGAGGCGCGTGGCCTCGCGGGCCTGTTCCTGCCGGGCCAGTCGTACGGCGCAACCGAGGGCCACCGCGCCGGCGATGTTCTCCGTGCCGGGCCGGAGGCCCCGCTGCTGGCTACCGCCGTGCACCTGGGGCCAGAGGGTCACGCCGTCGCGCACCACCAGTGCACCAATGCCCTTGGGCGCGCCGAGCTTGTGCCCCGTAATGGTGGCCACCGAGAGGGGGACCTCGGCGAGCGATAGTGGCAGCTTGCCGAACCCCGCCACCAGGTCGCTATGGAACAGGATGCCCGCCGTTCGGCAGCGCTCGGCGATGGCGCCGAGCGGCTGGATCACGCCGGTCTCATTGTTCACCCACATCACCGACACGATCGCAGGGCGCCGGGCGAGCGCGGCATCGAGCGCGTCGAGGTCGAGCAGCCCATCTGGCGCCACCGGCAGGAGTACCTCGTGGCCGCCGTGGTGGGTCACGGCGTGGGCAGCGGCCAGCACGGCCTTGTGCTCCGTGGCCGCAACGGCGGCGAGCATCGGGCGACCCGCCTCGCGCGCCGCCCAGGCGGCGCCCAGCACCGCCAGGTTGTCGCCTTCCGTGCCACCTGAGGTGAAGTACACCTCGCGCGCTGCCACCCCGAGCCCCCCAGCCACCTCGGCGCGTGCCCGCTCAAGGCCGTCCCGAGCAGCGCGGCCGAACGCGTGCCCGCTGGACGGGTTGCCGAAGGTGCCGCCGAGGAAAGGCAGCATGGCCTCCACCACCTCCGGCCGAAGCGGGGTGGTGGCAGCGTGATCGAGGTAGATGGGCGCTGGCTGCATCGGAGGGAAAGATGGCGACATCGGGCCAACTCGGCACCCTCGAGGGCGCCGGGCTGGCCAGGGTACTAGGCAGCCCTGGCGCGGAGGGTCTGCACGAGCCGGCCGAGGGAGGCCACTACCCGCTCATCGCCCTCCCGGAGCAGGGCCGCGAGCATGTGCTTGCAGATGGCTTCCCGCCAGAGGTGGTCCCCACAGTCACATCGCGGGTGGTCCCGGGTAATGAGGTCCACCCAGTGCGCCTGGGCGCCGCCAGTCACGTGATACTGTCCCGCGGCGACTCGCTCCGAGTGGAGCGTCAGGCTCCGCTCCAGGCGGCTCAGGTCCACCCCGCCGGCAGCCTCGAAATCGATCTCAGGGCTCACTTCTCCCGTCTCCTTCCTGCTGTCTAAAAGCTGACCATCCAACAACTTACGGGAGGAAATCTAGCGAACGACCGAGCCGCGCGGGACGGTCCGAGAGTCACATGCTCTGTACCTCGAGCTGCACCACGTCATCAATCCGGACGGTCTCATGCGTGAAGTACGGCTCGCCATAGCGGGTGCGGATCAGGGAGCCGTAGTGCGCATTCTGGACTTCCACGAGCGAGTACAGGTCCTGGCCAGTGGGGAAGATCTCGCCCGCGGCCTTGGCCCCGTCGAACTGGCTCGAGTAGCAGCGGATGGCCTGCATCTTCCGCTCGAACTGGGCGCTGATGTCCACCACGAAGGTGGGCTTCACGGGGTCCTCGCGATAGGCGAGGGCGTAGAGGATCTTGTGGGGCCGGTGCGGCGTCCCGCCCGCCGGATACTTGGCCAGCCCTGCCAGGAAGCAGGCGTCCCGCGACAGCTCCGAGGCCACCCGATGGTCCGGATGCCGCCCGACGGGGAACGGCAGGATCACCACGCGTGGCGCGAAGTGACGGAGCTGCTCCACCACCACCCGCCGCATCTCCTCGCTGTTCTGGAGCCCGGCGTCCGGCAGCCCGGCGTTCCGGCGCTCGCTGACACCCATGATCTCCGCTGCCCGGGCAGCTTCCTGGCCGCGCAGCTCGGCGCTGCCACGGGTGCCGGTCTCGCCGCTGGTGAGGTCGAGGATCCCGGTGGTGTAGCCGTCATCTCGGGCGCGGATGAGGGTGCCGGCGCAGGTGAGCTCGACGTCGTCCCGGTGGGCGGCGATGGCAAGGAGGTCAACGGGCATGAGGGACCGCGGTTGAGGACGCAGGGAGAGTAGGGCGGGGCGCCCGGACAGGAAAGGGGCCGCCCCGGCAGTACGCGCCGGCGCGGCCCGTGGTTCCCCTGCTTCCGTGGCTCAGGCCTTGGGTCGCCGGCCCCGCCAGACCCGCCCGAGCACCCACAGGCCGAGGAGGCCCAGTGCTCCGAGCGGGACCAGCGTGCCGAGCGACGCGATGAAGCCGGCGATGAAGTTCACGAAGTTGCGCCAGGCCTGCCGGAACGCCTCCCCGATCACCCCGCCGCTGCCGCCGTCGGCGATGACGGGGGCCGGCTCGTGCACCGTGACGCTCAGCGTGCTCGTGGCCACGTGGGCCTTGAGGTAGCGGAGCCGCCCTTCCATCCGCTCGATCTCCTCACGCACCCGCGCCAGCTCGCGCTCGATCTCCAGCACGTCGGAGAGCTTGCCGGTGCGCGTGCCCAGGAGCTCGATCAGCCGCCCCTCGAGCTTTCGGGCATTGGCCACCCGCGCGCTCACGTCGGTGAACTCCTCGCCCACGTCCTGCGCCCCGACGTTGACGTACTCCACCTTGCCGAGCGGCCTGATGCCGCCGATGAGCTCGTCCCAGCGGCCCGCCGGGATCTTCACCTCGAGGGTGGCAGCCCGGTACTGGCCGCCCCCGAGCTGCATCTGGCTGTTGGCAATGAACCCGCCGAGCCGCTGGGCGAGCGCCTGCACCTGGCCCATCCCGACCTCCAGCGAGTCTACCTCGACACTGGCCTGGCCCGTCCGGATGATCATGGGCGACTGCAGGGCCGGGTCCTGCGTGGCGTTGGGCAGCGGGGTGCCCTGTGCCTCGGCCTCCCCCTGCGCCAGTCGCGCGGGCACCGCGATATCGGCCGCCACCGGCGCGGAGGCCGGCGCGCCCGCCATCTCCTTGCTGGCGACGGCGTCACGGGGGGCCTCGAGCCGATTGCCGCAGGCCGGGAGGGCAAGGAGGGCGGCGAGCAGGGCCGCCGGCCGGACAGGGTGCCGCATCAGGACCTCGTTGAGTTGGGGGCGCCGGGGGATGCGCCGAGGGGCCGCCCTTGCACACGGCGCCGGGGGAGGCGAACGAGGGGCCGCGGGATCGCGCGCTGCCGCCTCACTCGTGCCGGAGGGCCTCCACGGGGTCCATGCGGGCTGCCCGGTTGGCCGGGTAGAGGCCAAACACCAGCCCGATCAGGATGCTGACCACCGTGGCCATGAGCGCGCTCCAGAGCGGCGCCCCGGACTGCAGGTCCATGAAGTGCTTGAGCACCACCCCCACGAGGAGCCCAACCACGATCCCGATGAGCCCGCCGAGCAGGGTGAGGGTGGCCGCCTCGACGAGGAACTGCCACAGGATCTCCTGCCGGGTCGCCCCCATGGCCTTCCGGAGCCCGATTTCGCGGGTGCGGTCGGTGACGGACACCATCATGATGGCCATCACGCCGATGCCACCCACCAGCAATGCCACACTGGAGAGCGCGACCATCACCCCGAAGAACGCGCTCGTGAGGCTCGAGATGGTGTCGAGGATCTGGTCCTGGGTGATGATGTCGAAGGTGTTGGGCATCCCGGGCCGCAGGCTCCGGGCCCGGCGCAGGGCGGCGATTGACAGGTCCTTGGCCCGCGTCACCGGGATCCCCTCGTGGGGCTTGATGGAGATGAAGAGCCCGTTGGTCTCGTCGTAGGGATAGTTGCGCCGCGCGGTCTCGAACGGGATGATGGCGCCGATCTGCTGGCCCGGCGGCTCGAACATGTTCTCGGGCCGCTGGTACAGCCCGATGACCGTCATGGCCACCCCCCCGATGCGGACCCGCTTGCCGATCGGGTCGATCCGGCCAAAGAGCCGGTCCGCCGACTCCACCTCCAGCACCGCCACGGGCTCCCCATCCAGCTCCCCCGGCGCGAAGAACCGGCCCCGGAGCAGGGTGCCGCCCAGCACGTCCATGTAGCGCAGGTCGGCACCGTAGATCAGCACCGTCTGGGTCTGCACTCCTTGGTACTCGAGGCGATAGAAGACCTGCACCCAGAGCGCAGCATGCTCCACTTCCGGCATGCGGCGGATCGCCTCGGCGTCCCGGTCGTTGACCGGCGGGCGGATGCGCACTTCGTACGGGAGGTGCTGGGGGTTGAGCGGGGTCTGCGAGAAGAACCGCACCACGTAGAACGTGTTGGGGCTGGCGGTGTTCATCGCGTTGAAGATCTGCGTCCGCACCCCCTCCACGATCGATGCCATGGCCATCACGGTGGCCACGCCGATCACCACGCCCAGGATGGTGAGCGCCGAGCGGAGCTTGTTGGTGCGGAGGGAATCGAGGGCGATGCCGATGCCCTCGTCCAGGCTGCGGAGGATCATGGCGCGCTATTCCGCCCGGAGCGCGGCGATCGGGTCCAGCCGGGACGCGCGGGCCGCCGGGTACACGCCGAAGGTGACGCCCGTGCCCGCTCCGAGGAGCAGCGAGAGGGCCACCGACCAGCCCGTGATCCGCGCCGGCAGCGGGGTGAACTGCGACACCACGACGCTCAGCCCCCAGCCCGCCGCCACGCCGAAGATC
>JBGAOL010000457.1:0-2104 GCA_044221825.1 Gemmatimonadales bacterium | reverse complement strand
CACCATCCCCCACCCCAACGCCCAGGCCCAGCGACGCCCCGAGCCCCATCCAGCCTACCCCGCCGCCACGCAGGTCTCGCAGCACCGCCCGAGCGCCGTGAAGCCGAGCAGCCGCACCGCCGGGCTCAGGAAGCCGTCCTTCACCGGCTCATCCTTCACCAGGTCAGTGGAGAGGTACTTCTTGTTGTCGTCGCAGAAGAACGTCACGACCGTGGCGTCGCCGCCGAGCTCGTCCTGCACCTTGAGCGCGCCGAGGAAGTTGGCGCCGGCCGAGATGCCGACGGCCAGGCCGAGGGTGCGCGCCAGCTGCTGCGCCATGAGGATGGCGTCGCCGTCGTCGATGGCCACCACCTCGTCGAGGTAGGCCAGGTCCACGATGGGCGGGATGAACTCGTCCGAGATGCCCTGGATGCGGTGCTTCCCCACCTTGTGGCCGGTGGTGAGCGTGGGGCTGTTGGCGGGCTCGAGCGGGTGCAGCTTGATGGCCGGATCGCGCTGCCGCAGGTAGCGGCCCGCGCCCATGATGGTCCCGCCGGTGCCCACCCCCGCGATGAGCGCGTCGGCGCGGAGCCCCTCGCGCTCGAGCTGCGCCCAGATCTCGGGGCCGGTGGTGGCCGCGTGCGCCGCGCAGTTGTCCTCGTTGCTGAACTGCCGCGGCAGGAAGGCATGCCCCCGCTCCGCCGCCAGCGCCTCCGCCTTCCGGATGCTCCCGACGAACCCGCCCTCCGCGTGGCTCACCAGGTGGATGTCCGCGCCATAGAACCGGATCAGGTTCTTCCGCTCCTCGCTCATCCAGTCCGGCATGAAGATGGCCACCGGGTGACCCAGCGCCCGGCCGATGGCCGAGAAGGCGATGCCGGTGTTGCCGCTGGTGGCCTCGATGATGAGGTCGCCGGGGCGGAGCGCGCCGCGCTGCGCCGCCTCGCGCAGGATGTGGAGCGCCATCCGGTCCTTGATGGAGCCCGTCAGGTTCAGGTGCTCCGCCTTGGCGTAGACCACCCGGGGCCGGCCGCGGTAGGTGCACTCGATCTTGAGGAGGGGCGTGTTGCCCACGAGGGCGCGCAGGCCCTCGAAGCGGCGGGCCAGCACGGGGTCGGGCGCGGCGGTGGTGGTCATGCGCGCATGGCTCGGGAAAAGGCGACGGGCCGGGGTGCCCTGGCAGGCTCCCCCGGCCGTGAACGCGCGAGAATCTAACGCGCGGGGCGCCCCCGCGCCTTACTCGGGGCGCTTGCGGCGGCGGCTCACCTTGTCCACGTAGTCGCCCCGGCCGCGCTCCTCCGCCCACTGCCGGGCCATGTGGTACTTCCGGTCGCTCACGGTGTACACCCGCTGCCGGAACTCCTGCACCGCCGCGCTGATGTCCTCCCGCAGCTCCCCGAACTGCGTCGCCCCGCCCGGCGACGCGTCGATGGCGCCGAGCGCCTGCTGCAGCCGCTGGGCGGCGGCCTCGAGGTCGCCCCGGTCGGCGTGGGCCAGCGCCTCCTCGCGCGCCCGCGCCACCTCGAAGGCCAGGAAGGTCTGCTCCACCACCGGTTCCACGCGGGTGGTGCCGTCCAGGTTGGCCACCAGCGGCAGCGTGATCACCTGCTGCGTGATCCCGGCCTCCGAGACCACGTCCGCCCGCACCCGCACCTCCGCCACCGTCACCGTGCCGAGTTCGGCCACGTCCTCCACGTGCGCCACGATCCCCTGCGCGCGCGGGCTGGTGGCGTAGAGGTCGCCGAGTGCCACCTGCCAGCCGGCCTCCGCGGTGGCCACCGGCACCGACGGGACGAAGCTCACCCCGCCGAGCCGCGGGTGCACCGGCAGCACCTCGATGCGCACGTTCTGCGCCGCGAGCGCCACCAGCCCCTCGATCTCTCCCTGGAACACCGGCGCCATCTGGTCCGCCTGCTCCACGTACCAGAAGTTGCCCCCGCCGGCTTCACTCATGCCCCGGAGCAGGTCCTCGCTGAACCCCGCCCCGAAGCCGATGCAGGTGGTGCTCACCCGCTCGTTCCGCCCACCGCCCGCCAGGCCGGCCAGCAGCGGCGCCTGAACGATGCCGACGTTGGCCTGCCCGTCGGTGAGCAGCACCACGCGGTTGGTCCCCTCCACCAGCCCC
>JBGAOL010000035.1:0-18081 GCA_044221825.1 Gemmatimonadales bacterium | reverse complement strand
GGCGCGCTGGCGTACCTCGAGCTGCAGCGCGCCGATGCCCGCGTCGCCGCCCGCCTCGCCGACTCCTCGCTCGCCGCCGAGCTGCTCGGCATCGCGCGGCAGCAGCTCACGGCGGGGACGGCGATTGCGCTCGACGTGACGCGGGCGGAGTCGCAGCTGGCCAGCACCGTCTCGCAGCTCATCGCCGCCCGGAGCGCGCGGGCCCGCGCCGAGCTGGAGCTCCACCACGCGCTGGCGCTGCCGCTCCGCGGATCCCTGCAGCTCGCCGACTCCCTCCGCGCCCCCGGCGCCGAGGCGGTCACCGACGAGCAGGCCGCCATCCAGACCGCCATGAACCGTCGCGGCGACCTGCTGTCGGCCGGCACCCATGCCGAGGCGGCGCGCCGGGAGATCGGCGCGGTGAAGGCGGAGCGGCTGCCGGTGGTGCAGCTCTTCAGCACCGCGGCGAGCACGCGGGACGGCGTGTTCGACAACCGCGCCTACGGCATCTCCGTCAGCCTCAACCTGTTCGATGGGTTCCGGCGGGACGCCCGCGTGGCGGAGTATCGCGCCCGCGAGCGGGAGGCGGACGCGGAGTGGCAGGACCTGAAGCTCCGCATCGAGGTGGACGTGCGTGGCGCGCTGGTGGACCTGGCGGCGGCCCGCGAGCAGGTCACCGCCGCCGACCTGCAGCTGCACCTCGCGGAGCAGGAGGTGGAGCAGGCCCGCGAGCGCTTCCGCGCCGGCGTCGCCGGCAACGCCGACGTGATCCAGGCGTCGCTCACCCTCAACCACGCCCGCGACATCGTGGTGGACGCCCGCACCACCTGGCACCAGGCGCGCGTGCAGCTGGCGGCCGCGCAGGGGGTGGTCACCGAGCTGGACTGAGCCCGGTGTCCGCGGCGGCCGGGTCCCCCCAGCCGCCGCGGGCCGCCCGGCCCGCCGCTCCCCGCCATATTTCCCGCATGCCCGGCCCCATCCACACCCAGCACTGGGAAGCTCCGCCCGGCCGCTGGAGCTTCTCCGCGAGCGAGCCCGCGGCCGCGCTCACTGGCCTCGTGACCCAGTACTGGGAGGTCCGCGGCGAGCTGGCGCCCTTCAGCGAGCGGGTGCTCCCCAACGGCGCGCTCGAGGTGATGGTCAACCTGGGCCCCATCCATCACCTGGTGGACGGCGACGTGCGCACCCGCTGGGATCACGCCTGGCTCTCCGGGCTCCACGAGCGCGCCATTGCCATCGAGTCCGCCGACGGGACGCACCTGGTCTCGGCGCGGCTGACCCCGCTCGGCGCGTCCACCCTGCTCGGACCCGCGGCGGCGGCGGCGGCCAATCGCGTGGTGGCGCTGACGGAGGTGCTGGGGCAGGCCGCGAACCCGCTGGTGGACGCGCTCCGCGCCGCCCCCGATGCCGCGACCCGCTTCCAGCTGCTCGAGGAGTGCCTGCTCGGCTTCCTGCCTCCCGCCGTCCCGGTACCACCGTTCGTGGTTGCCGCGCTGGAGCGCCTCGAGGCGGAGCACGGCCGCCTCCGGATCACCGAGCTGCACGCCGGGCTCGGCGTGAGCCGGAAGCACCTCACCGTCCCCGCTTCGCACAGGCGGTGGGCGTTTGGCCCAAGCGCTATGCCGCCATCCGCCGGTTTGCGTGGACGCTGGCCCGGCTCCAGGCCAGCGAGAGCGTGGACTGGGCCCGCCTCGCCGCCGAGGCGGGATACGCCGACCAGGCGCACCTGGTCCGGGACTTCCGCCGGGTGGCCGCCGCGAGCCCCACCGAGTTCCTGCGCATCCGCAGCCCCGACGGCACCGCCCTTCTCGACGAGGCCAGGTAGCAAATCTTCAAGCGCGCCCGGCCGGCGCCGCTAGCTTGGGGAAGCGCGGCCACGCCGGCCGCCGCGGACTCCCTCACGCCAGGATGTTGCATGCGCCGCCCCGCCGGAACGCTCCTCGTGACCCTCGTGCTGTCGCTCCCCGCCCTGCTCCACGCCCAGGCGCCGGCGCCCGGCGTCGGGCCGCTCGCCCCGCTGGCCTTCCTTGCGGGCGCCTGCTGGCAGGGCACCTTCCCCGACGGGAAGGCCACCGACGAGCACTGCTTCGAGTGGGTGTACGGCGGCGCCTTCCTCCGCGACCGCCACGTCGTGCGCCCCGGCACCTACCAGGGCGAGACGCTCTACGCCGCGGACAAGAAGTCCGGCGAGATTCGCTTCACCTACTGGAACAGCCAGGGCGACGTGATGACCGGCACCGTCCTCCCCCAGGGCGATGCGATCCGCTTTCCCCAGCGCGCGGACGGCCCGGACGGCCCCGTGGACATCGTCTCCACCTGGACCCGTCCCTCCGCCGACAGCTATCACGTCGAGGTCACCCAGACCCAGGCCGGCACCACGAAGACCCTCTGGACCATGACCCTCCGCCGCCGCATGCCGTAGTCCCGCGGGGGACATATCCGTCCCGCGCGCGGGGACTCCGTGCTCAGCGATGCACGAGATACTGCCGCGGCCCGCCGCCCTGGCCGCCGAGCGCCGGCACCGTGTCCTGCGCCACCACCGCCATGATCGTCACCGGCCCCGCTGAGGGCGCCGTGGACTGGCACCCGCCCGGCAGCGGCCCCGTCACCCACACCGCCTCGCCCTGGTCCTCGAGCTGCCAGTCGCTCCGCGTCACGGGAGGCGGGCCCTTCGCCACGGTCGGCACCGCGTAGCCGAGGCAGCTCCCCGTGATGCTGACGGACTTCCCCGCGAGCGACGGCGTCGTGAGCACCTGGTGCACCGTCACCGTCACCGGGCCGCCGTTCGGCGCCGGCGCGTCGCCGGCGGTGGCGCCGGGGCGACAGGCCGCCGCCCCGAGCACCATCAGCAATGCCATCCGCATCAGTGCCTCCCGCCGAAGCTCATCGGCTTCCCGATCACCGGCGCCGACCGGCCCGGCCGGATATATCCGGCCGCTCCCGCGGACTGGCGCGCCGCCATCAGCCGCCGGATCGTCGCCACCTGCGCCCTCGTGATCTCGGGCCCGCGCTTCCGCAGCGTGGACACCGTGAGGTGCCGCGCATTCCCCTGCGCCGGCGCCGGCAGCTGCGCAAAGCCCACGTACTGCAGGTCGGTGTAATCGCCGTTCTCCACCTCGCCGAGCGTCGGGTCCGCGTCGTCGAGCCAGCTCACCTGCGTGGAGAGCAGCGGCTGGTTCCCCTGCCCGAAGAGCAGGTTGAAGTTGCCGTCCTGGTCCTGCCGCCACGCCAGGTCGTACACCGGCTGGAAGTTCTGCGGGTCGCGCCAGAGGTTGGCGTAGATCTTGTACGTGCCGCTCATCACCACGCGGTTCGTCAGGTACCCCTCGAAGTTCACGCCGTCGTTCCACGAGTCATTCGTCAGCGACCCGTTCGGCGACACGCTGCCGAGCGCCGGGATGTAGATGTTGCCATCGGGCTCGAGCACCCAGAAGTCCACGTCGGCGCCGGCGCTGATGGCGCCCTGCTCCCACACCAGGTAACTCTCGAAGCGCGTGGTGCTCCCCTGGTCGAAGGTGGCGTTGGTCCCGCCGCCGGTGTTCCCCGTGGCGTAGGCCGTGAGGAACGTGGTCCACGCCTTGTTGGGATAGAGCGCCTGGTACGCCGCGAGGCTCTGCGGCCCCGTCGCGTTGAACCGGTCCGCGCCCACCCCGCTCGGCAGCACGATGTGCAGTCCGGTCGAGCGGCTCACGTCCGACGCCGCCTCGTCCCCGCTGCCGCTCCCGTTCCGCGCCCGGCTGATGATGCGGAAGTTGGCGGCCAGCGCCGCGTCGCGCACCCCCTGGATCTTGGTGTGCAGCGCGGGATCGTTGGTCTGGCTCTCCAGCGAGTCGAGGAACGTCACCAGGTCGGTGAGCTCGCTGTAGGTGTACTTCTGCCCCTGCGACGCCGCCGTGGCGATGGTGGGACCGAGGCCGGTGTTGAGCTGCGCGGTGAGGTCCGTGGCCAGCGTGGTGAGCGCGATGTCCAGGTTGGCGAGCCCCGCCACCTCGTACGCCGACTTGGTGGTACTCGCCTTGTTGTTGGCAAAGCTCTGGTGGAACTTGTCCACCAGCACCTGCGCCAGCGTGCGGCCGTCCATGGTGGGGTTGGCCTGGAGGGCGTCGATGATGCTGGTGTAGGGATTCCCCTCGCCCGGCACCGTCTCCTCCGAGAACACTGCGTAGTCGGCGAGCCCCGAGATCTTGAGCAACGTCTCGTAGGCGCCCATCAGGCACATGTCGAAGTCGATGACGTCCACGCCGCCGCCCGCGGCCAGGCCGGCCTTGAGCTGGTCCATGGTCATGAGGCCGCTGCCCGCGCTGGTCTGGTCCTGCAGCAGGCCGGCGTAGCCGCCGCCGTGGTTCCACAGCACCAGCAGGTAATGATTGGCCGGGTAGTTGGCCTTGGCCCAGGTGATGAAGTTGCCGAGCGTCTGCGGGTTGGTCATGTCCACGTTGCCGATGTCGGTCACGGGACCGCGATCGGGGCCGTTCGTAGCGCTGCCGCCGCCCTGGGTGATGGCGTAGCGGAAGGTGTTGAAGTTGGGCCGGCCAAAGCACGACGCGTCGCACTGATACTGCGCCAGGGCGTCGGGGTTGTACTCCGCCTGGGTCACCACGCTGACCGCGCCGGTGACGCCCGCGTCCTCCATCGTCGAGATCGGGATCCCCTGCCCCGCGGAGTTCGGCATCGGCGGCGCCCTTTTGCCGACCGTCCACTCATGAAGTACCCAGTTGGATCGGCCCGCCACCACCGCTGTCCCCGCCGCCGCCGCGCACCAGCCGCCATCGCCGCCTGCCGCCGAGCCTGCCGGGCGCACGCCTCATCGCATTCTCCGTTCGTCTATGGTTGGGATCTCGTTGCCGGCCGGATATCCGGCCGCTGCGTACGTCGGGCCACCGGATCGAGCGTGGCTGGCTCGAGTCGTACATCGGCGGGTGCGTCCGCACCGTTCTCGCCGTTCATGAAGCCGACTGGCTTCTTCGATGAACGGTGGAGGTGTTCGAGACCCATATCGACGGCTGCTTCCTGGGCTCGAGTCGTACGTGTCGGCGGGGATACGCTGCGTCCCCGCTTTCGTTCTCACGCTTTCATGAAGCTGACTGGACAGTAGGGGCCGGATATATCCGGCCCCTACGTACGTCGGGCCGCGCCTCTCCCCTTACCTCACTTGACGCTCATCGAGAGAATCATCCCCTGCGCCAGGTGCGGCTCCCCGTGCCCCGCGGTGTTCGGCAGGAAGCAGAGCAGCAGGTAGTTCCCGGCCGAGAGGTCCTCGACGATGGTGTTGGCCCCGCCCGGCGCCAGGCCCACCGTGCCGCCCACGAAGTGCGCCGGCGGCGCGTCCACCATCCCCGCGCGGAACCAGCTGAAGAGGTCCTCCGCGGTCTTCCCCTCGTTGAGCCGCACGAACACCACCTCGTGGTTCTGCGGCCCGTCGTTGATCACGCGGATGGCGTGCTTCCCCGCGCGGAGCTGCGACGGCCCCTCGAACGCAAAGTCCTTGAGCCGGATCGTCACCTCCGACTGCGGCGCCTCACGGAGGCGGCGGCCGGTGGCCGGCTTCACCTCGAAGCTCGTGGCCATCCCCTTCATCACGTGCGGCTTCCCGTCCGGGCTCGGGATGAAGCAGATCACCGCGTAGTTCCCCGCCTGGAGCGTGGTGTAGGCCGAGCCGCTGTCGCCCGGCTCCACGGCGTTGGGGCCGCCCATCATCACGGCCCAGCTCGGCGGCGCGTGCTCCAGGTCCGCCTGCGCCAGGTCGGCGAGCGTCTTGCCCTCGTCGAGCCGGATGAGCTGCGCGTGGTGCAGCTCGTGCCCCTCGTTCACCAGCTCCACCTCCACCGGACCCGCCGACGGCGCCCCCTCGACCTCGTAGCCGTAGTCATTGGCCACGAGCCGGAGCGACTGCGCCTCCGCCGCCTTGTTGGTGAATCCGATCGCCAGCGTCACGGCGCCGGCCGCCAGCACAGTCGGGAAGATCAGCTTGGAGCGCGTCATGGTATCCGTCCCTTTCCTTGGGTCTGCCGATCCCGGCAGGTGATCGTCGCGACGATCGCGACACTGTCCTTCGTCCATCCCTTCACCACGGCGATGTCGGACGTCCTGTCCTGGATGACCATCGCCCGTCCCTGCCCGTGCCGTTCCACGGCCCGGTCCCGCGTCTCGATCTCGTGCACCGTCCCGGTGAAGAAGTCCCCGAAGACGAGCCCGAGGTAGAACTGCTCCGGTGCAGCACGGGATGGGAGCATGAGCTGCAGACTCCGCAGGCCTTCCTTGGCCCCGCTCCAGTCCGTGAGCTGTACGCTCCAGCTCCCCGGCCCCGTGACATCCTGGGTACATCCCGCCTGCGCCGAGCGCGCCAGGTACGTCCCGGGGTTGGCGCCCCCCGTCAGCTCCAGCTTCACCTCCACCGCGGCGTCCGGTGCGCCGGACCCGCATGCCGCGAGCCCGAGCACCAGCAGCCCTGCCCTCCGCCACGCCGCGGTCATCACATCCTCCTAGCGCCGCACCCGGGCCGGGACCTTGAGCGCCGCGCCGCCGGTCATGTCCTGCGCGTGGAAGGAGCCCTTCACCGTCACCGTCAGCGTAGCGATGCCGGATCCGGCAGCAGTACTCCTCGGCTTCGTAGGGGATGAACGTGCCCTTGGCGATCCCGTTCTTGACGCTGGTGATGGTCACCGTCCCGCTCCGCGCCGCGAAGATCGCGGTGAGCGAGCCCTGGTCGGTGTCGTACGCCATCGCCAGCCAGTCGCCGTCCTGCGCGTTGCCGTCGATCCCGTCGGTGAGCTGGGTGCGGCGCGGCACCGCGCCGCTACCAGTAGAGCAGGGTCCGCACCACCGGTCTGGTCGTTCTCCATCTCCACGGCGAACACCTTGCCGCCCTCCTCATCCACCACCCCGTAGCCGGCGTTGCCGCCGAAGCTGGTCTGGAGGTCGCCGGTCACGTCGGCCGAGAAGCCGGGGGTGCCGCCGTTGCCGGGGCCGGTGCCGCCGTCGCTGTCGCCACCGCACGCGGCCACCAGCAGGGCCGCCGTCAGGACCATCATCCGCGTCGCCTTCATTGGTCGCTCCGTCCTAGAGAGGGTTGTCGTTCCATCCGCATCCGGGCGCTTGCTCGCCCTGCTGCACGAGGGGTACGATACGGAGCGCGTTCACCAATCCATCAGCGCTGCTTCATCCCCCGATCACCTCCGGATCAACTCCCTAACATGTTGCGCCTCAAGACCTTCGGAGGGCTTGCCATCCGGCGGAATGGCGCGCCGGTGGAGGGCGCGGGCGCCCAGCGGCGGCGCCTGGCCCTGCTGGCGCTGCTCGCGGAGGCGGGGGAACGGGGGATGTCGCGGGAACGGCTGCTCGGATTGCTGTGGCCGGACAGCGATCTGGAGCGGGGAAGGAAGAACCTGGCCCAGGCGGTCTACGCCCTGCGGCGGGACCTGGGCGCCGACGAGCTCATCACCGGCACCGCCGACCTGCGCCTCAACACCGACCACATCTCGAGCGACCTCCACGACTTCCGCCGCGCCGCGGCCGAGGGCGGCTGGAGGATGCCGTGGCGCTCTACGAGGACCCTTCCTCGACGGGGTCTATCTCGACGAGGCGCCGGAGTTCGATCGCTGGGCGGAGCAGGAACGGAACGTCCTGGCGCACGAGTACGTTGCGGCGCTGGAACAACTCGCCAAGCGCGCCACCCAGGCCGGCGACCATCGCACCGCCGTGGGCCACTGGCGCAAGCTCGCCAACGCCGACCCGCTCAACGCCCAGGTGGCCGCCGGCCTCATGCAGGCCCTCGCCGCCGCCGGCGACCGCGCCGCCGCGCTGCAGCACTACCGCGTGTACGAGATGCTGCTGCGGCAGGAACTCGAGATCGAGCCGGACCCGAAGCTCAAGGCGCTGGCGGACGACTTAAGGAAAGCGCCGGCCACCCCGGCCAAGGCTGCGCCGCCGCTGCCGGCCACCCCGTCCGTGGCGGCTCGTGGGGAGATTCCCGAACCAACACCGCCTCCCGCCTCCGACCCCGCTCCCGTGGGGGCTGATGCCAGCCCCAAGCCACTCGATCCCAACAGGGCGCGCGAGTCCCAGTGGGCGGAGCCGCGCTCCGCCCCTACGGGGCCTCAAGCCGCCGCTCGACGAGAAGCCCGCCCGAGGAGCCGCCGCGGATACGCCCGCCGTGGCGCGCCCCATCAAGCCCACGCCGGTCCCCGCGCCCAAGCCTCCCGCGCCGGAACCCGCGCTGAGCGGCTACACCGACGAGTACGCCCGCCCCCGCCCCGACGCCGAGCGGAAGCTCCCGGTGCAGACCGTCACCGTGGCCGTCCCCCTGCCGCGGAAGCCGCTGCTCCAGCGCACCTCCACCCGCATCGGCCTCGGACTCGGCTTTGCCCTGGGGCTGGTGCTGCTCGTCGTCACGCTGGTAATGAAGGGCGGGCTCCGGGAGGCGGGCGCCGCCGCGCAGGTGGTGGCCGTCGGCTCCATTGCCGACTACACCCGCCCCAGCGAGGGCCTCACCCGCCCCCTCGCCGACATGCTGGCCACCGACCTGGCCCGCGTCCCCGGCATGCAGGTGATCAGCACCGCCCGCATGTACGAGCTCATGGCCCAGGAGGGCGTGAGCGCCGACAGCGCCACGCGCATCATCAAGGCCGCGCGCGCCAGCGGCGCCACCGAGCTCATCGACGGCGCCCTCTACGGCATGCGCGACGGCAAGTACCGCCTGGACCTCAAGCGCACCAGCCTCAAGACCGGCAACGTCGTCGGCTCCTACTCCATGCAGGCCGACGACCTCTTCGAGCTGGTGAGCGCCGCCCGCGGCCAGCTCGCCGGCGCCGCCGACATCGCAGCGCCGCCGGCTCCATTGCCGACGTCACCACCCGCTCGGTGGTGGCCTACCGCTTCTATGAGGAAGGCCTGCGGGCCATGATGTCGAGCGACCTCAACAGCGCCCGCCGGCTCTTCGAGCAGGCGCTGGCCGAGGACTCGACCTTCGCCATGGCGGCCTACTACCTGGCCCGCACCGGCGGCGCCTTCAACGACCCGAGCCTCATCCGCGGCCTCGAGCGCGCCATGCGCCTGGCCGAGAAGGCCAGCGACCGCGAGCGCCTGCTCATCCGCGCCGGCTGGGCCGACGCGGCCGACAACCCGAGCCGCGTGGCCATCGCCGAGACGCTCACCGTCCGCTACCCCAACGAGCCGCAGGGCTACCTCTACCTCGGCCACGGCCGCGCCTGGGGCGGCGACTTCATCGGCGCCATCGCCCCGCTCCGCCAGGTCATCAGGATGGACTCGGCGGCGCTCAGCGTGGACCCGCGGAATCCGGGCACCGTGGTCCGCTGCTATGCCTGCGAGGCGTATCACGAGCTGGCGGGTGTCTATCACCTGCTCGACTCGGTGCCGGCGCTGCTCCGCGTCGCGAAGGAATGGGAAGCGGCGTCGCCCTGGAGCAGCGACGCCGCCACCACCGCGGCGCATGCGTGGATGTTCCAGGACCGCCTCACCGAGGCCCTCGCGGCGAGCCAGCACGTCACCGCCATCGCGCCCGGCATCCCGCAGGACGGCTTCCGCGCCCAGGCCGCCATCCGCTCCGGGGACCTCGCCACCGCGGAAGCGTTCTACAGCAACCTCGCCGAGGGCACCGAGATCCCGGGCGAGGGGTGGAAGTGGATGACCATTATCCGCCGCACCGGCGGCCGGCCCGGGAGCGCCATGGGCTACGCCATGCGCCTGCGGGCGCAGGAACCGCTCCGGCAGAAGAACGCGGCGCCGTACAACGCCCTCTTCCAGGCGCAGCTGCTCTACGACATGGGCCAGTACCGCCATGCGGCCGCGCTGTTCGACAGCATCACCCGCTCCCCGCGGGACTCGACGCCGTCCCAGGTGGCGCGCAACAAGGTGTGGACCCAGACCCTCCGGGCCACCGCCCTCTTTGCCGCCGGCGACACCGCCCCGCTCCCCGCCCTCGCCGACAGCGTGGAGCGCTGGGGCCAGGGCAGCAGCTACGGGCGCGACCGCCGGCTGCACCACCACATCCGCGGCCTCGTGGCGGAAGCGCGCGGCCAGTACGACATCGCCGCGGGGGAGTTTGAGCGCGCCATCTTCTCCCCCACGCTCGGCTACACCCGCACCAATTACGAGCTGGCCAAGGTCTACCTCCACCTCAACCGCCCGCGCGACGCCACCCGCATCATCGGCGCCGCCCTCCGCGGCCCCTACGACGGCGCCAACACCTACACCTCCCGCGCCGAGCTGGTGGAACTCGCCGCCCTGGCCTGGGACGCCGCCGGCCAGCAGGACAGCGCCCTGGCCCGCTACCGCGAGGTGGTCCGCTACTGGACCGGCGCCGAGGCCAACTTCCACCCCCGCCTCGAACGCGCCCGCGGGCGCATCGCGGCGCTCACGGCGCGCTGAACTCCGCGCGTCGCGTCCCCGGCACCGCCCGCCACGCGCGCCCGTCTCCACCAACGTCCGGCGCAGAGGACGCGTCGCGCACCACCAACCGCCCGACTCGACGCCCACCCCTCGTGCACGATCGCACGCCCGACCCGAACCCACACCCGTAGAGGGCGGACTCACGTTTTCGCGACGAGCTCCGCCGCCGCATGCGACCGCGTTGCGATCTTCCTTACCTCACCACCCACCCCGGATTCGCCACCGACGCCGCGGCTTCCGTCCGCCGCACCAGCCCCGCGCCATTGGCCCGCACCGTGTACACCTGCTCGATGACGTTCCCCGAGCCATACGTCTCGTGCCCGCTCGCAAACGCCACCAACGCCCCGTCCGGCGACCACGCCGGCGCCGACTGCGGCCCCGCGAGCGGCGCGGGGAGCAGCGCCCGCTCGTTGCCGCCCGTGGCGTCCACCAGCCAGATGTCGCCGAACGTCGCGGCACCGCTCTTCTGGAACGCAATGGTATTGCCGTCCGGCGACCAGCTCGGCATGCGGTCGCCGCCGCTGGTGATCACGCGCTTGTCGCTGCCGTCGGCGTTCATGGTCCAGATGCGGTATTCGTTGTTGCCCTGGTCCACGTACGCCAGCCGCCCGACGCCCTCGGGAGACCAGGTGGCCGCCGTCTGCTGGTAGCCACCGCGATCCGCCGTCAGGTTGATCGGCAGCATCCCGCCCGACGCGGCGATGATCCAGATGTCGTTCCCGCTCCCGGCGCTCCACCGCGTGAAGCTGACCCACAGCCCGTCCGGCGACCACGCCGGCTCCAGGTCGGGCAGGTCGAGCGGGGTGATCGTCAGGCGGCGGAGGTTCGAGCCGTCCGAGTCAATCAGGTACAGACCGGCCTCGTTGTGCGCCACGCCGCTGAACACGTACACGCTCCCATCCGGCGACGCGACGAGGTCTCTGCCCGTGACGCCCGCCGGCAGGATCGCCTGCGCAGCGGCGCCGGCCTGCGAGATGTCGAGGCGCTGCGGGCCGCTGCCCGCTTCATCGTAGGTCAGGTCCCACGCGTAATCAGCGGTGATCGCGGCCACGGCCTGCGCCTGCACGCCCGCCACCTTCACCGTGATCGTGGCCTGCCCCGGCTTGAGCCCCAGCACCGTCCCGTCCGCCTGCACCGTGGCCACGTTCGGGTCGCTGGTCTTCCACTGCAGGCCCAGGCCGGTGATCACCCCACCGTTGGCATCCTTCACCGTGGCCACCAGCTGCCGCGTCGCCGCCTCGGCCAGCGAGAAGGTCGTCGCGTCGAGCTCCACCGACGCCACCGTCGCCTGGCCCGAGGTCACCTTGATGGCGGCCTCGGCATACTGGCCCTCGCTGGTGGCGCGCACCGTCGCCGCACCCGCGCCGATGGCCGTCACGAGCCCCGTGGCGCTCACCGTGGCCACCGTGGCGTTGCTCGAGCTCCACGTCATGGCGCGGCCATTGAGCGGCTGGCCCTGCGCGTCCTTCGCGGTGGCGCCGAGCTGCTGCGTGCCACCCACCACCAGCGCCGCGGTGGCCGGGTTCATCGTCACCGACGCCACCGGGATGACGGTGACGGTCACCGCGCTCTGCCCCGCCTTCCCTTCACTGGTGGCGCGGATGATGGCGTTGCCCTGCGCCACCGCCGTCACCACCCCCGCCGCGCTCACCGTGGCGATGTCGGCGCGGGTGCTGCTCCAGGTCACGGCGCGATCATTCAGCGCTTCCCCGTCCGCCGCCTTGGGCGTGGCGGTGAGCTGCGCCGAGCTGCCCAGGCCGAGCGTCAGGGTGGTGGGGCCCACCTCCACCGCGGCCACGGGGGCGTCGGGGTTGCCGCCGGCGGGGCCGGTGCCGTCATCACTGCAGGCCGCCAGGACGAGGGCGCCCATCAGGAGCGCCATCCGCGCCCCCCCGTTCCAGCGTCGCACCAGCCGAGTCATCGTCGAAGACATGGATCTGCTCCTTTCAGTTGAGTGAGGGGGCGTGACCTGATTTCGGCCGCTTGCTCGCCCGTAGGACGAGGCCTACGTTAGGGCGCGCCTTCACTCCCCGATCAGAATCGCTCCACGGCTCGATCACCTGCGGATCACGAGCGGCAACGTGTTGAAGCTCAAGACCTTCGGCGGTCTGGTGATCCGGCGCGACGGGGCCGCCGTGGCTGGCGCCGGCGGGCAGCGCCGCCGCGTGATCCTCCTCGCCATCCTCGCGTCGGCCTGCGAGCGGGGCCTCTCCCGCGACAAGCTCCTCGGCCTCTTCTGGCCCGACGCCGATCCCGAGCGCGCCCGGAAGAACCTGGCCCAGGCCGTCTACGCCCTCCGCAAGGACCTCGGCGAGGACGACCTCATCACCGGCGTCGCCGAGCTGCGCCTCAATCCCGCTCACATCCGGAGCGACGTGGCGGAATTCCGCCACGCCATGAAGCAGGCGCGCTATGAGGAAGCGGCGGCGCTCTACGACGGGCCCTTCCTCGACGGCGTCCACCTCGACGACTCCCCCGAGTTCGAGCAGTGGGCCGAGCTCGAGCGCACCGAGCTCGCGCGCGACTACGCCCACGCCCTCGCCTGCCTGGCCACCCGCGCCGCCGACGCCGGCGACCATCGCACCGCCGCGCTCCACTGGCGCCGCCTGCTGCAGGCCGATCCCCTGGCCGCCGACGCCCTCGCCGGCCTCATGACCGCCCTCCTCGCCCAGGGCGACAAGGCCGCCGCGCTGCAGGAATACCAGGCCTACGAGATGCTGCTGCGCCAGCAGCTCGACCTCACGCCCGACACCCGCCTCCGCGCGCTCGCCGCGGAGATCCGCCGCGTGGAGCCGACGCCGGTGCCGCTGCCCGCGCCGCCGCGCGTGGCCACCCCAACGCCGGCGCCCGCGCCGCGTCGCGTGGAGCCGGCGGAGCAGCCGGGCGTCGGCATCACCGCGGAGCGGATGGTGCCGGGTCGCTCGGCGGCGGCCGTCCCCGCGCCCCGCGCTGTGGCGCCGCCGGCGGCCGCCGAGTCAGGCAGGCGGCGCGCGATGCCGTGGCGCCCGCTCGCCCTCGCGGCAGTGGTGCTCGTGGTGGTGGCGGTGGGGCTGATGGGAATGCTGCGGAAGCGCGCGGCATCGGAGGCGGCAGCGGCGCCGGTCATCGCGGTGGGCCTGATCCAGGACTTCACCCGCACCGGCGAGGGCCTCACCCGCCCGCTGGTGGACATGCTGGCCACCGACCTGGCCCGCGTCCCCGGACTCCAGGTGATCAGCACCGTGCGCATGTACGAGCTCATGGCCCAGGCCGGCCCCACGGCGGACACGGTGGCGGCCGTGGTGCGCGCCGCGCGTGCCTCCGGTGCGAGCGAGCTCATCGACGGGGCGCTCCACGCGCTGGGCCCCGGCCGCTATCGCCTGGATCTCAAGCGCACCGACCTGGCCACCGGCAGCGTCCACGCCTCCTACTCCGTGGAGGGGACCGATCTCTTTGCGCTGGTCTCCGACGCGCGCGCCCAGCTCTCCAGTCGGACCGGCCTCGGCGCCGGCGGCGGCACCATCGCCGATGTCACCACCCGCTCCATGGTGGCCTACCGCCTCTACGAGCAGGGCCTCCGCGCCCTGGTCTCCAACGACACCGTGAGCGCCCGCCGCCTGCTGGACCAGGCGCTGGCCGAGGACTCGCTCTTCGCCATGGCGGCGTACTGGCTGGCGCGCTCCGGCGGGCCGTACGACAAGCCGCGCCTCCTCCGCGGCCTCGATCGCGCCATGCGCCTGGCCCCGCGCGCCAGCGAGCGCGAGCGGCTCCTCATCCACGCCGAGTGGGCGGCCATCACCGACCACCCGGCGCGCGTCGCCGTGGCGGAGACGCTCACCCTCCGCTACCCCACCGAGCCCGACGGCTACCTCTTCCTGGGCCGCGGCCGCCTCTGGTCCGGCGACTTCCTCGGCGCCATTGCCCCGTTCCAGCGGGTGCTGGCCATGGACAGCGTGTCGCTCGCCATCCTGGCCGAGAACCCGGGCGGCGTCACCGCCTGCCATGCGTGTGAGGCGTATGGCGGTCTCACCGAGGCCTATCATCATCTCGACTCGCTGCCGGCCTTTGTGCGCACCGCGCGCGAGTGGCTGCGCCGCCAGCCCACCAGCGTCGCCGCCGCCACCCGTGTGGCCCACGGCTACCTCTTCCAGGACCGCCTCGGCGAGGCGCTGGCTGCCGCCCAGGTGGCCATGGCCATTGATCCCGACGTGCCGCAGGACGCGCTCCGCGCCCAGGTGGCCCTCCGCCGTGGCGACCTCGCGTCGGCCGAGGCCTATTACAGCGCCCTCGCCGCCGGCCCCCCGCCGCAGCGTGGCGAGGGGTGGAAGTTCATGTCGGTCCTCAAGCGCATGCGCGGCCGGCCGAGTGAGGCGCTAGCGTGGGGCCTCCAGCTCCAGGCCACGAGCGATGATCCGCTGCCCCCGGGCTCAGTGAGCTACAACGGCCTCTTCGCCGCCGCCGCCCGATACGACATGGGCCAGTACGCCTGGGCCGCGGCGCTGCTCGATTCCATCACCCTCGCCGCCCCCGACTCCACCGCCTCGCGCCGCGCCCGCCACCGGGTCTGGACCCAGACCCACCGCGCCACCGCCCTCGCCGCCGCCGGCGACACCACCCCCCTCGCCGCCCTGGCCGACAGCGTGGAGCGCTGGGGCCACGCCAGCAGCTTCGGCCGCGACCGCCGCCTCCATCATCACATCCGCGGCCTGCTGGCCATGGCGCGCGGCACGCCGGCGGTGGCGGCGCGGGAGTTCGAGCAGGCGCTCTTCAGCCCGGTCCTCGGCTACACCCGCACCAACCTCGAGCTGGCCCGCGCCTATCTCCAGCTCGACCGCCCGCGTGACGCAGCGCACATTGCCTCGACCGCCCTCCGCGGGACGTACGACGGCCCCAACCTCTACGCCAACCGCACCGAACTGTCGGAGATGGCCGCCCTGGCCTGGGACGCCGCGGGGGAACGCGACAGCGCCCTGGTCCGCTACCGCGAAGTCCTCGCCAACTGGACCGACGCCGAGCCCCGCTTCCACCGCCGCCGCGAGCACGCGCGCGGCCGCATCGCCGCGCTTACCGCGCGCTGAACTCGCCAGCTCGTCCCCGGCACCGCCCCCTCCCGTCCACCCGTAGCGGCGGAGCTCCGCTCCGCCGACTCGATCCCACCCCTCGTGCACGATCCTGAAAATCCAGACGGCGGAGCGTAGCTCCGCCGCTACGACTCAACGTGAGAAGCGGGGCACGTCGTGAGACGAGCCCCGCCGATCCAGCGCAGTCCTGCCGCGCCACCATCAACTCACCATCACGCAATGCGCCAGTGAAAACCGTCGCGCTGCGTTGCAGTGCAGCGCACCCCGACCCGCTCGTGCGGATTACGGCGCCCGCGCTCGGCGCCGAGGAAGAAATCGGATCGCGCAAGCCACTTGCGCCCGCGCCGAAGTTGCCGATATTCTCGCCTGTGCTGATCAACCTCGTCCCAGAGTTCCTCAGCGTCCTCCAGGCCGCCGACAAGCAGGCGGCATTCGAGCAGTACCTCTCCGCCCATCGCGCCGTCCTCTCCGCGTACTGGCACAATTACGTGCTGGACCTCGAGAGCCCACAGGCCAAGGCGGTGATTTCGCACGCGCTGGCGGCCGACCGGTCCGACCTGCACGAGCTGCTCGACACCACGGACGTGGAAGGGATCGTCGAGGACGCCATCGCGCAGGCGGAAGACCTGCTGCAGGTGGATCGTCCCACCGACGTCTACCTCATGGTGGGCATGGGCGCCGCCAACGCGGGCGAGCTGGTGGTGGGTGGCCGGGGCGTGGCGTTCATCTGCATCGAGCACTTCACCGGCCGCGCCAACCCCGAGACCTATGGCATGGGCCTCCCGCCCGAGCTGATGCCGCTCTGGGTGGGGCACGAGATGGCGCACTGCGTCCGCTACACCTCGCCCACCTCCCAGTCGGACCTCCGCCGCCTCGTGGCCGAGAACGGCGGGTACTACGACTACTGGGTAACGGGGAGCCGCGCCACCCTGCGCGAGCTGCTCGTCAACGAGGGTCTCGCGGTGCACGCCGCGCAGGCGGTGGCGCCGGGCCTCGATCCCGCGCACTACTTCGGCTATCCCCGCCGCCAGTATCGCCGGCTCCGGGAACTGGAGGCGTTCCTGCGCCGGGTGGTGGAGCCGGAACTCGAGGGCAGCGGCATCGGTCTCCGCCTGCGCTACCTCTCCGGCGGCATGAGCCCGTCGGCCCGCCTCGTCGGCGGCCGCGTCCTGCCCGAGCGGTCAGGCTACTACCTGGGTCATCGCATGACCGAGGCCCTGGTCCAGCAGCGCGGCATCGCCACCGCCCTCCGCACCGCGGCCGGGGAGTTCCAGATGGCCGAGGACCTCGACCGGGGGATCCAGACGGCGTAGGCCTTGGGCGGGGTTGGTCGCGGATTTCACCGCAGAGGCGCAGAGACCCAGAGGGCCGCAGAGGAACTGCTCGTGGATGGTGGGCTCACCGCAGGGTGGGCCCGCTTTGTTTTGGTGGGTGTAGACTTGGGTCCGGCAACGGACCTCTCCCCTCCTCCCAGACCACCCCCAATCCCCTGTACCTTCGGTACGCGGGGCCTATAGGCCCCGCCTACGTTGGGCGCAGGTCCTCTGCGGTCCTCTGCGGCCCTTTGCGGCTCCGCGCCACTGCGGTGAAATACGCGACCAACCCCGCCCCCTCACCAGGCCACCAACGGCCCCGACCGATGCCCGACCCGATCAAGATCACCTACAAGAAGAAGGGCAGCATCTCGATCGAAGCCACCGTCCGGATCGTGGACGAGGACGGCAACGAGATCCCGCAGCCCCCGGCCAAGCGCCCCGGCATCGTGAAGCTCTGCGGCTGCGGCCGCTCCGCGACGCTGCCGTTCTGCGACGGCTCCCACAAGAAAGAAGCGGGGCCGGCATAGCCGACCCCGCCCCCTTCATCGAAGGCGCGGCCCACGGCCGCGCATTCGAGGCGGGTGAACGCCTAGGCGGTCGTCGCGGCGCGCCGCTTCCGCCGCAGCGCCATCCCCGCGAGGCCGGAGGCCAGGAGCGTCATCGTAGTCGGCTCCGGGGTCACGGTGGTACCGCCCTGCGACAGGGAGTAGGTCTCCTCGTTTCCCTCCACCCCGCCTATCCCGCGCTGCGTCACCGACACCGCCACTTGATCCGACCAGCTGTCCGTGGTGAAAGTGAAGGTGATGGGCTGCGCGAAGTAGCCGTACTCCCTCCAGACGCCGTTGGTGTCGTAGTGATCACGCTGCCGCAGTGCGCCGCAGGCCGGGTCCGCCATGCACTCAGGCGACACGGTCCCGGAGTTGGCTGCCCACTTCCGGGCGCCGTTGGTGCCGCCGCCCGCCTTGTCGCCGTTCAGGTCGATGTTCCCGCCCGAGGCGTCCAGGCCGAAGGAATGGCTCACGTCGCGACCGTTGCCGTCGGTGATGCCCGAGAGCTGCGTGCCGCTCGGGACGCCCCCGGGGACATCGAGGTAGACGTCGGTAAGGCGGGCGTTCTGGTTGTCCCCCGGGGCCTGACCCCAGGAGGTATTGCTCATGGTGACCGTCACCTGCCACTGTCCGCTCGCGAGCTGCGAGCTGGAGATGGTGACGGCGGCGCAGGTGCCGAAGCTTGCGCCGCACCCAGTGTAGGTGCCGTCGGCGAGCAACGGTGCCGGGGCGGCGAGCAGCGAGGCGATGAGGAGCGATGAGGCGCGCATT
>JBGAOL010000456.1:0-2122 GCA_044221825.1 Gemmatimonadales bacterium | reverse complement strand
GAACACGACGTGTTTCCCGAGCCCGCTCGCGCGGTGTCCGAGTCCGACAGCGTGTTTCCGCGGCCCGTCGCGCGGGTGACACCACCAGGCCAGGCGCGCCCGGGCCCCGCCGAGGTGGTGACGCGGTTGGCCGGCGTGCTTCCCGGGGCCACCGGAGTGGTGAAGCGTCCCACCGACGTGTTTCCGGGGCCTCCCGACGTGGTGAAGCGCCCCGCCGACGTGCTCCCCGCCCCCGCCGACATGGTGATCCCCCCGGCCGACATGGTGAACGGGTCGACAACCGTGGTGAATCCGCCGGCCGTCCTGGTGAACGTCCCGGCCGCGCCATGCCCGCGCGCGCCGCCGCGGCGACAGCGGCGGCGGCGTGACGGCGCGATCACGCCGAGTCCCGGCGCCATTGTGGGACTTCATGCACGCCGCCACCGACGCCCAATCGGGGCCCGCGCCGGCTTCGCGCGCGCGCGAAAACGAAAAAATGGAAGTTTCGAGAGGAGGGGAAAATCCACGTTTTTCGCGGCGCGCGAGCGCCTAACACCTTACCCGGCAAGCCCTTGATGCATCTTCATACAAATTCCCAAATTTGCTCCCACGCGCGGCACGCCGATTGCATCAGTAGGGTCTGCCAGGCGGCGGCGCGGAGCCCGCACCTGGTGAGCAGGGCACGGCGTGCAGGGGCGCGCGGTGCCGCACCCGTTCCGCATGCAGGAGGACACCATGACGCTTCGACCCTCCTTGCTGCTGAAGGTGGTCCAGCTGATCCAGGACTTCTTCACGGCGCACCCGGACACGAGCCCCGGGATCACCGCGGCGCTGGCCAAGCTGAGGACCCTCGGCGAGGCCCTGCGCGGGCTCACCACCACCACGCAGGCGGGGACGGCCCGGAGCCAGAAGGGCGCCGAGCGCTTCCTCGACCTCCAGGCGGAGATCAAGGCCATCTTCCTCCAGCCGCTGGCGTCGCTGGCCCGGAGCACGTACCGGGGCTTCCCGAAGCGGATCGCCGAGTTCCGGCTGGGGCGGCAGGTGGGCAAGTCGCGTGAGGGCTTCCTGGCCCGATGCACCGCCATTCAGGAGGCGCTGGTGGCCAACCTCGCCGATTTCGTGGCGCTCGGCATGGACCCGGCGGTGCCGGAGCAGTTCGCCGCGGCGCTGGTGGAGCTGGCGGCCCTTCCCGCGGAGGTCAACGAGGCGCTGGTGGCCAACCTCGCCGATTTCGTGGCGCTCGGCATGGACCCGGCGGTGCCGGAGCAGTTCGCCGCGGCGCTGGTGGAGCTGGCGGCCCTTCCCGCGGAGGTCAACGGCGGCCGGCTGGCCCGCACGCAGGCGCGGGGCGACATCGACCGGACCATGGGGCAGCTGATGGCCACCATTCACCAGCTCGACGGCCTGGTGCGGCTCAAGTACCGGGACGACGTGGCGACCCTCTCGGCGTGGCAGGTGGCGCGTCACATCCCGTGGCCCAATCGGACCACGACCCCGGAGACCCCGGCGGGTGGGGATGCGCCGGCGGGTGGTGCCTCCGCCAAGTGACACTGCCGAGGGCACCTGCATCGCCCCCGTTCCCGGGTCCGGGAGCGGGGGCGATGGTGTTTTCGGGCGGGGCGCCGGGGCTGTCACAGCCCTCCGGTAGCGTGTCAGGCGACCCCCGGAGGCAGGCATGGGCTGGTTCCAATCCCTCGTTCCTCATCAGCAGTACCACCAGCACCGGTACGCCGAGGCGCTCTGGCAGGCGTTGCCGGACGGCGGCGTGTGGCTGGACCTGGGCGCGGGCAGCCGGATCCACGGCGGCTGGCTCGGGCACGCGCCCGAGGCTCTGCGCGCACGGGTCCGGATGCTGGTGGGGGTGGACCTCGTGGCGCCGCACCTGCGCCAGCATCCGCACCTCTCCAGCGGCGCGCTGGCGGCGGGGGAGGCGCTGCCGTTCCGGAGCGACAGCGTGGACCTCGTCTCGGCAAACATGGTGCTGGAGCACCTCACCGATCCGGCGGGGGTGTTCCGCGAGGTGGCGCGGGTGCTGCGGCCGGGTGGGGCGTTCGTGTTCGTCACGCCGAACCGCGCCCATCCCGTGATCCGGCTGCTGGCGCTCCTGCTCGGGCCGTCGGTGCGGCGGCTGCTGGCGCGGGTG
>JBGAOL010000034.1:0-17409 GCA_044221825.1 Gemmatimonadales bacterium | reverse complement strand
CACCACGCCGGCCACGCGGCCATCCCCCAGTTCGAGGTGCGCGAAGTGCAGATCGAGGGTGATGCCTCGGCGCCGCTCCTCGGGGAGCGGGTCCAGGCGCCGCCCGGTGAGCGCCTCGATGAGGGTGGTCTTGCCGTGGTCGATGAGCCCCGCGGTCCCGATGATCATGCGGGCGCCCAGGCACGCTGCTGCCGGAAGTCGAGCGCCGCGAGCGGCGCGCCCTCGCCCAGGTGGTGGCGGACGTAGCGTGCCAGGAGCCGGCGGTGGGCCGCCGCGTGCTTCGGGTCGAGCGGGGGCAGCGGCCCGCCATCGAGGAGCACCAGCCGGCGCAGCGCGGCGGCACCCTCGGGCGGGAGGACGGCCACCTCGGTGCCTCGGGCACACCGCTCGCAGAGGGCCCCGCCCTCGCCCAGGCTCCATGCCAGTTCCTGGCCGGGCTCGAGCGGCCGGCCGTCCCGCACGCAGCGATCCACCGAGGGCGCAAAGCCGAGCGCGCCCACCAGGGCCCAGATGCTCTCGAGCGCCACCGCCTCGAGCAGGGACAGGTCGGCGTCCTCCAGGTGGCGCAGCGCGTCCCGGAGGACATCGAAGCCCTCGGGATGCGGCTCCGCCGGCGCGACGCGGAGCATGAGCTCGGCGAGCACCGTGCCGGTGGCGTAGCGCCCCACGTCCCGCGTGAGCCTGACGGGGAGGCTCTGGAGGTCGAAGGCGGTGAGGGTATGGAGGTCGCGGCTGTCACGGTGGAGCACGTGCGCCGTGCCGCCGCTCAGCACCTGCAGCGCCGCGCCGAAGCGGCTGCGCGGCCGGAGCGCGCCCTTGGCGATGACGCCCTGCACGCCGAGGTCCTGGGTGGCGAGCCGGACGATCTTGGAAGTCTCGCCGTAGCGCCACGTGGCGAGGACGATGGCGGGCGTGGAGACGAGGGTCATGACCGCGGGAGACGCCGGACGCGCGCCGGGACCGACGCGCCGCCAGGGCTCATGGCGCCGGGGGAATCTCCGTCACCACGGCATCCACGGGACAGGCGCCGGCGGGGACGAGGCGGCTGGTGGTGAGGTTGCGGCGGAGGACATGGACCTGGCCGTGGTCGCCGGGGGCACAGCCGCCCGTCTCGAGGGCGTAGATGCGGCCGGCGGCGTCCACCGCGAGGGCCCCGAGGCTGGGGATGATGATGCCGTCGCCACTGCCGCGCGTCACCTGGCGGCCGAGCCGATCGAACACCATCAGGCCCTCGGTGGGCGAGGAGACGTAGAGGCGGTCGAAGGGATCGGCGGCGACGCCGGTGGGCACGGGGCCGAAGCCGCCGAAGCTGCCAAGTTCCTCGCGGCCCACGGGATCGAGGAGCGAGAGCCGGGCCCCGGCCGTGCCGTCGCCCGGGTTGAGGACGTAGACGATGCCGTCGCTCGCCAGCAGGGCGTCGTTGGCCCCGCCCGGTCCGGGCAGCGCGATCGAGTCCACCCCGCTCACCGGCCGGTTGGTGGTGGGGTCGAGGATGGAGACCCAGCTCGGGCCGAGGATGGTCGCCCCGTTCATGTCGGCGTTGATCACGAAGACACGCCCGCGCGCCGCCACCACCGCGAGGGGAGACAGCCCCACCGCGACCGAGGCAGTATCCCCGGTGAGGTAGTTGATGCGCGTGACCGTGTTGAGCGCCGGGTTCGCCACGTAGGCGATCGAGTCGTCCACCAGCGCGGCCCCCGCCCCACCCGCGCCGGGCTCGAGGCCGATGGTGCGCACCACGGTTCGGGCCTCGAGGTCCACCACCTGGACCTGCGGCTCGACGAAGCTCACGAGCGCCCAGGCGTTGCGGGCGGTGATGGCGACGGGGCTGGTGCCGGCCGCCAGCGGGATCGTGTCAGGGGCGAGGGGTGCCTCGACATCGAAGAGCGTGATGCTCGCGTCCGAGCTGTCGAGGACGAGCACCGCCTCCAGCGGCGGCGGCAACGGAGCCGAGGCCTCCGCGCAACCGAAGACGGCGAGGGCACCGAGGAAGCCGGAGAGGAGGCGGCGGGACATGACGGAAAGATGGGTGCGCCGGCCCCCGGGCGGGAGCCTCGGGCGCGGCGCACCCTTCCCGGGCCTCAGAACCCGACGCGCGCCCCGGCCTGCACCAGGCGGCCGCGCCCCGGGAAGCCCACCACCGTGCTGTAGTCGGCGTCGAGCAGGTTGTCCCCGCGCAGGAGCGCGGCGACCGCCGGCGCACCCGACGGGGTGCGGAAGAGGTCCACCGTCAGGTCCGCCTCGACCAGCGTATACGCATCGAGCGTGGCACGGACCGAGGGAAACGGGCGGAAGTCCACGTCGTCCCGCGCGCCGGTGTACTGCACCCCCACGCCCAGCGTGGCGCGACCAGCCACCCGGGTGCGGCCATCCAGGCGGAACGTGTGCGCGGGGCGGCGGAGCAGCGGCTGCCCCTCCACGAACGTGGCCCCCGCCCCGCTGCTCAGCCCGGCGTCGTCCACGCGGGTGCGGAGCCAGGTGTAGCTGGCGGAAAGCGTGGTGCCCATCCCAGGGCGGAGCGTGGCCTCCAGCTCCAGGCCGCGGCTCGAGGCGCGGGCCACGTTGCGATAGTTGGGGCTGCCCGGCGGGGCACTGGCGTCGTACTGGATGAGGTCCCGGAAGCGCTGCTGGAACACCGTGGCCGCCAGGGTGAGCTCTCCGGCGAGAAGTCCCTGCTCGAGTCCCGCTTCCCAGCCAAGGCTCCGCTCCGGATCGAGGGCGGGGTTCCCCACCTCGAACGCCGAGGTGGCGTAGTTCTCCCTCAGGCTCGGCTCCTTGAAGCCGGTCCCCACGGAGGCGCGGACCCGCGTGGCCCCGGCCACGCGATAGATGGCGCCCGCCCGCCCTGTGACGTGCGCGCCGAAGGTCTCGTTGTCGTCGAGGCGCGCACCGAGGTTGAGGAGGAGGCGCGGCGTCGCGTCGACCAGCGCCTGGCCGTACACCCCCACGTTGTGGCGCGAGGCCGCGAAGCCCTGGGCGTCGCTGGTGCGCCCGAAGCCGAAGTCACTCTCGGAACGGGTCTCCTCGCGGAGGGACTGGAACTCGGCCGTGGCGCCGAGGGTGAGGCGCGCGGCGGCGCCCGGCGTGAAGCTGGCGCGCACGTCGGCCGACTGCCGCTTCATCCGCGCCTGGCTGGCCGAGCTGAAGAAGCCGACGGTGTCGGCGGCGCTGTCGGGATCGTCCTCGGAGCCGTCGTTCTGCGTGTGGGAAGCCAGGAAGGCCCGGACCTCGAGGCGATCGCTCACGCGCCGGCCCAGGTCGAGGCCGACGGTGGTGGCGTCCTGGAGGGTGAAGCTGTTGCGATCCACCGGGGCGCCGGTGAAGTCGGTCGGGAACTCGGCGGTTAGGTCGCCGGTGCGGGCGCTGAGCGTCAGGTCGGTGAGCGCATCGGGGCGGAGGGTGAGGGCGCCGCTCGCCGTGGTGTTCCGGTAGTCGTTGTTGAAGGCATAGATGCCGCTCGACGCGAAGCGCGAGAGGCCAGCCGAGTAGCTCATGGACTCGGTGCCGCCATACACGGCGCCCTCGGCGTTCCAGGTCCCGAAGGTGCCGGCGCGGTAGCTGGCCTCGCCCCTGGAAGCGGCCGCTGCCCTTGCGCGTGAAGATCTGCACCACGCCCGACACGGCGTCCGAGCCGTAGACCACCGAGCCGGGGCCACGGGTCACCTCGATGCGCTCGATGTTCTCGGTGGTGAGGTTGGCAAAGTCGAAGGAGCCCCCGGCTGGTTCACCGGGACGCCGTCCACCAGCACCTTCACGTAGTCGCTCTCGCCGCCGCGCAGGAAGAGCGAGGTCTGGCTGCCGAATGAGCCGGTGGGAACGAGCGCGGCGCCGGGCACTTCCCGGAGCGCGTCGGCGACCGAGAGGATGCCGCGCTCGCGGAGGGCGGCCCCGCTGATGACGGTGGTGGGATTCACCCCGGCTGGCCGGCAGCGGGGTGCGATCCGCGGTGACCACGAGGTCCTCGAGCTCCACGGTGTCGCGCACATCCTGGGCGCGGGCCGCGATGGGGAGGGCCGCGAGGAGCAGGGTGCACGCGGTGGCGCGCGCAGGGAGGAGCAACCAGGTGCGGTGAGGCACGGCAACGACTTTCCCCCGGCTACTCGCCGGGCTTGAGTGGTACGACCTGGGGGGCACCATCACACCACTGGGTGATGGCCACCCGCCAGGCAAAGACCCGCGCCACCACCCCCGGCGTCAGCACGTCGGCCGGCCGCCCGTCCGCGGCGAGGCGTCCCTCGTCGAGGAGGAGCAGTCGGTCCACGTAGCGTGCCGCCAGGTTCAGGTGATGGGTGACGAGCAGCGTGGCGATGCCCTCCACCGCCAGCCGGCGCACGAGCTCGAAGACTTCCATCTCGTGCCGCACGTCCAGGGCGGCGGTGGGCTCGTCGAGGATGAGCAGGCGGGGGTCCTGCGCCAGCGCACGCGCCACGCGGACGCGCTGCCACTCCCCGCCGGAGAGGGTGTCGGTCCGCCGCGCGGCCAGGGTGCTCACGTCGGCGCGGGCCATGGCGTCGTCCACGGCGGCGTGATCCCTGGGGCTGAGTGCGGCGAGCGGAGCGGTGGGCGTACCGTCCGAGCTGGACGGTTTCCCGGACCGTGAGGGGAAGCACCGTTTCTCTCGCGCTGCCCATGACGGCCACCTGGCGCGCCAGCTCGCGCGCGCCCCAGCTGGCGATGGGCCGATCGAGCAGGTCGACTTTGCCGCCGTCCAGCGGAAGGTCTCCCAGCAAGGCACGGAGCAGCGTCGTCTTCCCGCTGCCGTTCGGGCCCACCACGCCGACCAGCTCGCCCGCCGCGAGCCGGCTGACGCCCGCCAGCGCCGGCTCGGCGCGGCCGGGGTAGCGGACGGCGAGATCGGTGGCCCGGAGGATCATCTGAGCCCCGGCGCAGCAGCGGCGCGCAACAGCGCACGACCACCGTGACCACACCCACCGGCAGCTCGAGTGCGGCGCCAGCCCGCGGGCGAGCGCATCGGCCAGGACCAGGAAGATGCCGCCCACCAGGAAGGCCGCCGGCAGCAACCCGGCGTGGAGCGGGCCCCACAGTCGCCGCACGGCGTGCGGCACGACGAGGCCGACGAAGCCGATCATGCCGCACACGGCCACCGCCGCGGCCGTGAGCAGGCCGGTGGCCACGTAGGCCACGCGCTTCAGCCGCTCGGGATCGGCGCCGAGGTGCCGGGCCGGCTCGTCGCCCAGAGCCAGAAGGTCGAAGGCGCGCGCATGCCATGCCAGCACCAGCAGCGCGGGGCCGGCGTAAGCGAGGTAGATGAACAGCGTGCGCCACGAGCTCATGCCGAGGCCGCCCAGCATCCACAGGAAGGCGTTCCGGAGCTCGGCGGCCTCGGAGAGGACGAGCAGCGCGCTCACGAGCGCCCCCGAGAACGCGCTCACCACCACGCCGGCCAGGATCAGCACGTGCGGGTCGAGCCGCCGCCCCTGCACCAGGCTCAGGCGATACACCAGCGTGAGGGCCACCATGGCGCCCCCGAACGCCGCCAGCGGCACGGCCCACGGCCCGCCGAGCCCGGCAGGGCGATGACCAGCACCGCGGGGCCGAGCGCCGCGCCGCCCGGTGAGGCCAGTGAGGTACGGGTCTCCGAGGGGATTGCGGATGAGGGCCTGCAGCACGGCACCGGACACCGCCAGGCCGCCGCCCACGGTGAAGCCGAGGAGCGCGCGCGGCAGCCGGAGCTGGCGCACGATGGCCGCCGACGGGCCGCTGCCATCCACGAGCGCGCGCCACACCTCGCCGGGCGAGAGCCGGAGGGCGCCGACCATCACCCCGATGGTGACCGCCCCGACGGCCACCGTACCGAGGGCACCCCAGCGGGGCATCCTCACGGCCGGGCACCCGGGTACTGACGGCCCTGATCACGGCCGGCGCGCAAGCTCCGCCGCCCGAAAGCCGGCGGATTGAAGTGCACGAACCGGCGGCCACGCGCACCGACAACCACCAACGCCACCCGGCCGGCCGGCCCACGCGGCTCGTCGCCCACGAGGACGGAGGCCAGGTCTCGCGCGGCGATGGCCTCGATGCTCACGTGGCGGAGGGGTCCGGGGAGGTCGGCAAAGATGTTCGGCCGCCGCCGCCTCGAGGATCTCCCCGAGGAAGCTCCCGGCACCGATGGCGATGGGCGGCTGGTCGAGGCCAGTGAGTAACGCGGCACGCGAGCGAGTCAGGCCCACAGCCGGCCGGCCACTCGCGTACCACGGCCAGCTCGGCTTCAAGGCGGTGGCCAGCTGGTCGCCGGCGGGGGCCACGCCGAGGAGCAGCCGACGACGCGGGCGACCAGGGCAGCGTCGTGCAGCCGGTTGAAGTCGAGCTGCACCACCGCGACGCCCGCGGCGCGCAGGGCGTTCGGCGGCCGCGCTGTTCTGGGCCGAGCGATAGAGCAGCACTGGTCGAGCCGGAAGGCGAGGACGGCCTCGATGTTGGGAGGATGCCGTCGCCGACGGAAGACGGCCTTCGCGGCCTCGGGGTAGTCGCACCAGCGGGTCCGGCCGACGAGGCGCGGCCCAGCACCGAGGGCAAACACCAGCTCCGTGGTGGCCGGGCTGAGCGACACGACGCGCGTGGCCGGGGCCGCGAGCCGCACCGTGTCGCCCATCGTCGACGGCGACGAGGCGTGCGGGTGCGGCCTGCGGCGTGGCGCAGGCGCCGAGCAGCGCGCCGAGGAGGGCGAGGGGAAGGCGCAGGGCCTTCAACGGAATCGCCCATCCCCGGGGCTGTGGAGATGGGCGGACAGAAGCCAGAACGGCTCGAGTCGCCACCGGTCCCTCCCCCGAGGGTGATCGTGGTGGCACGAGTCGAGAGGTCTCCTGGCTCCGGGCTCCTCCTGCGCGCCTTCCCGGTTGCCCAGTGGCGTGATGGCGGAGGTACAGCTGCCCGTTACAGTGGCGGGGCCGCGCCGGCTTTGCACCGGCTTCCGAGCGTCCCGACTCGCGTGCAATCAGTTGTCGTACGTCGCGCAAGAACCTAAGACACGGGCCCCTTCGCGGCAAGCTGTCCGCCCCGGCTGGGCCTTGAGGTCCGCGCATGGCACTACGTGCTCGGCCTCCGCCGCCGGCGTGTCGGCCTCGCGGCCGGCGTAGCACGTCGAGCCGCGCGGTTGCTCGACGCCGTCCTCCCCGCCAGCGCACCCGGTGCCGCGACGCACTCAGCGCCCGTCGCGGCGTCCAGGCGACACCGGCGCGAGTGCCACGCGCCTGGCCTGGGATCACCCAGCCAGGTGGCCACTTTCCCCCAAGCGGGATGGCCACCACCTTGCTGCGCGGTGCCACCACTGGCGGAAGTTCCGGCCCTCGATGGCCTGCATGCCGCTGTCGCACAGGACCCCGCCCGTCGGCTGCACGCGATCTTCCTCGAGCAGGAGGTTGAGCCCGACGAGATCGGCGAAGGCCAGCCGGACCGTGCCGGGGTTGGCGGGGAGGCCGTAGGTGAAGATCACCTGCTTGGTCCCGGGGGCCACCGGGGCAAAGAAGAGGACGCTGTCGTGCCGGAAGACCAGCGACTCCGGCGAGTAGTCCCCGCTCGACGCCTGGCCTCCCGCTGCGCCCTCCGGCAATGGGGCGCCCCAGACGGCGTGGAGGGTGTCGTTGCTGATCCGGGTGAGGCCCGCCGGGTTCTCCAGCACCACGATCTCCAGCACCTGCCGGAGCCCCGCGTTGTCAGGCCGGCTCACCACGATGTGGCGCGAGACGGTGAGCAGCGTACCGGTCGAGGTGGTGTCGGAGACGAGGAGCACGAGCCCGGTGTCGGCCCGGGCCGGCGTGGCCTTGATGGGGTCGGAGAAGTACTCGATGCCGGCGAAGTTGGTGCTGAAGAGGTAGACCGCCGAGGTGTCCACCGCATAGCGGAACCGGAAGCGGCCTGCGCCGTCGGCCCGCACGCTGTCGATGGGGCCCTGCGCCTGCTGGCCGATCCGGTGGAGCACCACCAGGGCGCCGGGGACGGCGGCGGTGTCGGTGGCGCCGGAGCGGAGCACGCTCCCGGCCGCGACCGCCGGCCGCTGCGCCTGCAGCGGGAGGGCGACGAGCAGGGCGAGGGCTGCCGCGCCGAGGGGGCCGCGCCTCACGGCTGGAACTTGCCGAAGTCCTCGGGATCCATCTTCTCGAGGTGTTCGCGCAGCTTGTCGGCCTCGATGGAGGGATCGGGCGCGGGGGGCTCGACGTCGCCGCCCTGTTCGAGGAGGTCGTCGTCGGTGAAGATGGGGGCGTGCACGCGGAGGGCGAGGGCGATGCTGTCGGAGGGCCGGGCGTCGAGCTGGAACAGGTGGTCCTCGCGCGCCAGCCAGAGCTCGGCGAAGTAGGTCTTTTCCTTGAGGCCGCTGATCAGGATCCGCCGCACCGTGGCGCCGAGCCCGGTGATGACCGACTTGAGCAAGTCGTGCGTCATCGGGCGCGGCGCCTTGATCCCCTGCAGCTCCATGGCGATGGCGCTGGCTTCCGCGGGACCAATCCAGATCGGGAGCAACCGCGTGCCCTCCTTCTCGCGGAGGATCACCACCGGGGTGTTGGTGGTGCGGTCGAGCCCGAGCTGGGCGACGGTGACCTCGATCATCCCACCGCGGCGAGCAGGGCGTCCACCCGGTCGCTGACTTCCCAGGGGAAGAACTGCAGGCCGCCCTTCTTGTACGGCTTGCGGCCGAAGTGGCCATAGGCCGCGGTGGGCGAGTAGATGGGCTTCCGCAGGTCGAGGGCCTTGATGATGCCGCCCGGGGTGAGGTCGAAGACCTCCCGCACCGCCGCCTCGAGCACCGCGTTGGGGACCTTGCCGGTGCCGAAGGCATCCACCATGACCGACACCGGCTCGCGGACGCCGATGGCGTAGGCCACCTGCACCTCGCAGCGGCGCGCCAGGCGGGCGTCCACGATGTTCTTGGCCACCCAGCGCATGGCGTACGCGGCGGAGCGGTCCACCTTCGAGGGGTCCTTGCCGCTGAACGCGCCGCCGCCATGGCGGGCCATGCCGCCGTAGGTGTCCACGATGATCTTCCGGCCGGTCAGGCCGGCATCGCCGTGCGGCCCGCCGATGACGAAGCGGCCGGTGGGGTTGATGTGGAACCTGGTCTTCGCCGTGTCGAGCCCGGTGGTGGCGAGCACCGGCTTGATCACTTCCTCGATGACGCCCTCGCGGATGGTCCGCTGGGAGAGCTCCCGCCCGTTCCACTCGGCGGCGTGCTGGGTGGAGACCACCACGGTGCGGATGCCCACCGGGCGGTCGCCCTCGTATTCCACCGACACCTGGCTCTTGCCGTCCGGCCGGAGCCAGGCCAGCTGCGTGGTGCCCTTCTCCCCCCGGCGGACGGCGGCGAGCCGCTCCGCGAGGCGGTGGGCGAGCTGGATCGGGAGCGGCATGCGCTCCTTGGTCTCGTCGCTGGCGTACCCGAACATCATGCCCTGGTCCCCGGCCCCGCCCGTGTCCACGCCCTGCGCGATGTCGGGCGACTGGTTGTCGATGGCCGCGAGGACGGCGCAGGTGGTGCCGTCGATGCCGTAATTCGCGTCCACGTAGCCGATCTTGCGGATGGTGTCGCGCACGATCTGCGGGAAGTGGACGTAGGTGGACGTGGTAATCTCACCGGCGATGATCGCCATGCCGGTGGTCACGAGGGTCTCGCAGGCCACCCGGCCCCGCTCGTCGTTCGCGAGGATCGCGTCGAGCACCGCGTCGGAGATCTGGTCGGCAACCTTGTCCGGATGTCCTTCGGTGACGGACTCGGAGGTGAAGACGTGACGGGAGGTCTTGGCCATGGAGGGGTCGGTGTGTGGGAAGGCGCACCGGCGTGGCGCGCGATTCGGGCAAGCTAGCGCCCCCCGAGGGGCGCGGCAACGGGATCAGGGCAGGATGCGGGCGTCGAAATACGGCGTCACGGCGCCCCGGAGCACCTCGGTCACCCCTCCGGGCGATCGGCGGCCAGCGCGGCCTCCGCGGCCGCGGTCGCCGCGGCCACGGGGACGCTCCGGATGATCCACTTCACCAGCGGGAGCGCCGGCGGGGCCACGCTGAGGGTGCGGTAGCCGAGCCCCATGAGGAGCACCACCGAGAGCGGGTCCGACGCCATCTCGCCACACACGCTGACGCCGATGCCGGCGCGCGACCCGGCATCGACGATGGTCTTGAGCTGCCGCAGGATGGCCGGGTGATGGGGGCTGAAGCGCTCCGCGAGGCGCGCGTTGCCCCGGTCCACCGCCAGGGTGTACTGGACGAGGTCGTTGGTGCCCACGCTGAAGAACGCCGCGTGCCGGGCAAACTCGTCGGCGAGGATGGCGGCGGCCGGCGTCTCGATCATCACGCCGACGGGCACGGAGGCCGCAGCGTGGATGCCCGCGCGCGCCAGGTTGAGCGCCTCCTCGAGGAGCATCTCCTTGGCCTCGAGCACCTCCTCGATGCGCGTCACCAGCGGCAGCATCAGCTCCAGGCGGCGATCCGCCGCGGCGCGGAGGACCGCCCGCAGCTGGGGCCGGAAGATCTCGGGATGGTCGAGGCAGACGCGGATGGAGCGCCAGCCGAGGAACGGGTTGGGCTCCGGCGGCGCGGAAGGCGGCCGGGAACTTGTCGCCGCCCAGGTCGAAGCTGCGCACCACCACGGGGTAGCCCGGGAACGCGTCACTCACGCGGCGGAAGTAGTCGGCCTGCTCGTCCTCGGTGGGGAGCGCGGCCCGGCCGGTCACCAGGAACTCGGTGCGCAGGAGGCCCACGCCGTGGGCGTCGTTGCGGGCGGCGCTGGCGATCTCGTCGGGCAGGTCCACGTTGCCCATGAGCTGGAAGCTCACCCCGTCGGGCGTGATGGCCGCCTGGGTGACGGCCGCCTCGAGCTCGAACTCGAGCTTCTGCCGCCGCGACAGCTGCGCCCGGGCCCGGTCGATCTCCGCCCGGGTGGGATCGAGCAGCACCATGCCGCTCTGCCCGTCGAGCAGGATGGTGGTGCCGGTCCGGATCTCCTCCAGCGCGCCCGGCAGGCCCATCACCGCCGGGATGCCGAGCGAATGCGCCAGGATGGCCGCATGCGAGGTCCGGGTGCCCTCCTCGCTGACGAGGCCCACCACGTGGTCGCGGTCGAGCTGCACCGTGAGTCCCGGCGAGAGCTCGCGGGCCACCACGATGACCTGGTCTTCGGAGGGCAGCGCCCACTGCTCCTCCTCGGCGCGGCCGAGGAGCCGGGTGAGCATCCGGTTGTGGATGGCGGAGAGGTCGGCGAGCCGATCGCGCAGGATGGCGTTGCCGGAGCTCATCCAGATGTTCCGGATCTCGAGCGCCTTGAACTCGTAGGCGGTCTCGGCGCTCAGGTGGTTCTGCCGGATGAGCTGCTCGACGCCCCGCAGGAAGTCCCCGTCCTGCACCATCATGATCTGGGCGTCGAAGATGTGCGACTCCTCGCGCCCGGCGCGCTCGCGCGCCCGGTCCCGCAGGGTGCCGAGGGTCTCCACGACGCTCGCCACGGCGAGGTGAAGGCGCTCCACCTCGGCGTCCACCTCGTCGAGCGGAATGGCGCGGTTGGGCACGTCCGGCACGTCGAGCCGGACGATGACCGCCGGCCCGAAGGCCACGCCGGGGGACACGCCGATGCCGTGGAGCTTCCGCATGGGGCCGCTCATTCGTCGAAGCCGCGCGCCACCAGCGCGGCGAGCGCGTCGAGCGCGGCCGACTCGTCCGTGCCGTTGGCCCGGAGCACGATGCTGCTGCCGCACTCGGCCGCCAGCATCATGACGCCCATGATGCTCTTCCCGTTCACCGCCATGCCGTCCCGGACGATCTCCACGTCGGCCGTGAAGCGGCTGGCTTCCTTGACGATCTTGGAGGCCGGCCGGGCGTGCAGGCCGAGCTCGTTGACGATCTTCACTTCCCGTTCGATCATGGCAGCCCCCACGCAAGAAGCAGCGCGACCCCGAGCACCAGGAGCCCATACCGTACCGCCGTGACGCGGGGGCCCAGGGCCCACGCGGCGGCGAGCCCGCCCGCCAGTGTCCCGCCGGCCACGCCGAGCGCCGGCCCATCCCCCCCCGCGAGGAGCGCCCGGCCGGCCACGGGCAGGAGGAGCCCGCCCGCCAGCCCCGCCACCAGGCCCGCCCGCGGCGCCCAGCGCGGCACCCACGACGTCCCGAGGGCCGGCGCCACGCGCATCCCGCAGGCGAGGCCCAGCCGCAACGCCCACCAGCCCGTGGCCAGCCGGAGCGCCGCGTACAGCGCCACCAGCACCACCACCGGCCACGCGCCGAGCCCGAGCGCCACCGCCGCGCCCGCCAGCCCCATGGTGGCCGGCACGACGCCGTCCCAGAAGAGCTGGTCGCCCAGCGCCCCGAGGGGGCTGGTGAGGGCGGTCCGCAGGCGCGCAATCTGGGCGCCGTCCACGTGGTCGTACTCCGCCCGCACCAGGGCGCCGAGGGCGACGCCGGCGAGGTAGGGGTGGGAGTTGAAGTACTCCGCCGACCGCACCGCGGCCTCCGCGTGCCGGGCCGGGTCCGCCGTCTCCAGGTCCTTGAGCAGCGGCTCCGCGGCGTACCCGAGGCCGATCCCCGTCAGGCGTTCGTAGTTCCACGCCCCCTGCACGCCGAGGAGCCGGAAGTAGGCCCGTCCGCGGCCGCTCGTCACTGGAGCACCGCCAGCAGCACGCCGATACCGGCCCCGACGGCGAGCCAGCGAAGCCGGGCGCCATGCCCCGCGCCGCGGAGGGCGCCGCCGAGCGCGGCGGCGAGCCCGGCGCCCACGGCCACCGCACTCACGAGGGCGAAGCGCGGGCTGCTCACGTCGAGCCGCTCCTCGAGCGCGGCTGCGCCCGCCAGCGCCACGCCGGTCAGCAGGGCGCAGCGGCCCACGTCGCTCGCCACGCCGCGCCAGTGCAGGCGGCGGATGGTGCGCGCCTGGCCGGCGGCGAGCCCCGCCGCGTGGGTCCGGAGCGCCCGGCCCGCGGCGGCCCGCTGCCACTGCAGCGACCAGCCGCCGAGCGCGGCGAGCAGGAGCCCGTAGGCCACCCCCACGCCCAGGGAGTGCCGCCACTCGCCGAGGCCCGAGGCCAGCACCACGGCGCCGACGGTGGCCGCCCCGTAGTCCGGGTAGCGGGAGGCACCCACCGGCAGCACGTCGAGGGCAAAGAGCTCGAGCGCCAGGCCCACCGCGAGCCCGGTATTCACGTCGCCGAGGAGCACCCCGGCCCCCAGGCCGGCCACCAGCGGCCGCGAGAGGAGCACCTGCGGCCCCGTCACCAGGTCCACGCCCGCCAGCGTCCCCCACCCAAGGAGCGCCGCCACCATCCCGGCCGATTCGGGCGTCACGCCAGCGCCTCGAGCGCCACCGGGGGCGAGGTGGGCAGGTCCTGCGCGGTGATCTCGGTGCCGGCCGCGGCCAGGCCCCGGAGCAGCTCCAGCTCGTCGGCCGTGAGGTAGATGTACGGCAGGCGGGGGATGCGGCCCGGCTTGTGGTGCAGCCCGCCGAGGTTGATCCGCTCGATCGGGGGGGCGCCCTGCACCAGCGCCGCCATGGTCGGCACGTCGCCAGTGAGGATGAGGCCGTTCCGGGGGTCGGCGCGCCAGGCGGGGAGCTGGCGGACGGCTTCCGTGATGTCGGCAAAGCGCAGCTCGATCTCGGGCGGCACGCCCATGCGATACAGGTCGCGCTCCCACTCGGCGGCGAAAACCCCGTCGTCGACGAGCACGATGAAGCCCAGGTCGAGCGGCTTGCCCCAGCCGATCACGACCTGGCCGTGCACCAGGCGGTCGTCCACGCGGTAGAGCGCGATGGGCATCAGGCGTGGCGGATGGCGTCGTGGCCCTTGCCGGCGGCGCGGTCGGCGCCGTCGGCGGGCGGGAGGGTGCGGTGGTGCACGAAGTCGAGGAGCATGGGCAGGTTGACGCCGGTGACCACCTGGACGTCGCTGCGGGCGCGGCTCAGGCGCATGGCGGCGAAGAAGCAGGAGCCGCAGGGCATGTCCACGAAGACCACGGCGGGGCCGTCGCCCACGGCCTCGGTGACGCGGCGCTCGATCTCGTCGCGGCCGCACTCGGTGTTGGAGACGGCCACCAGGGCCCCGGCGGCGCCGCCGATCCGCTCAGCCGCCTCGACCAGCGCCGCGGCCAGGCCGCCGTGCGCCACCACCACGCCCCGCATGCCGTCACTCATAGTCTTCCGTCAGGTACTCGCGCAGGCCGCGCTTCTCCTTCATGCGCTTGATGAGGCGCTCGTTGAACGCCGCGGCGACGTCCACGCCCGAGTACCGCAGCAGGTGCATCATGGCCACCACCTCGGAGATGACGGTGATGTTCTTGCCGGGATTGAGCGGCACGATGACGCGGGGCAGCGTCACCTCGAGGATCTCGGTCTCCTGGGTGTGGAGCCCGGTGCGGTCGGCGTCCTGGGCGGTTTCCCAGGCCTCGAGCTGCACCACCACCTCGATGCGCTTCTGCTGCCGCACCGAGCGCACGCCGAAGAGCGCCGGGATGTCGATGAGCCCGACGCCCCGGATCTCCATGTGGTGCGCCGCCAGCTCGTGCCCCTGGCCGATCAGGATGTCGCTGCCCCGCCGGGTCACCTGCACGATGTCGTCGGCCACCAGCCGGTGGCCCCGCTCCACCAGGTCCAGCACGCACTCGCTCTTGCCGATGCCCGACTGCCCGATGAAGAGGAGGCCCACCCCGTAGACGTCGGCGAGGGACCCGTGCAGCGTGGTCCGCGGCGCGAAGGCCGCCTCCATGATGGGCTTGATGCGCTTGTAGAACTCCGCCGTCTTGAGCCGGGTGCGCAGCAGCGGCACCCCGCGCACCCGCGCCAGGTCGAGCAGCTCGAGCGGCACGTCCTGCGCCTTGGTGACGAACACCACGGGCAGGTCGAAGCCGAAGAACTTGCCCAGCCGGTCCCGCCGCTCCTCCGCGGTGAGCTCCTTCAGGTACGTGATCTCGGTCTCGCCGAGCACGTGGAGCCGGCGGGGCATGAAGCGGTGGGTGTAGCCCGCGAGCGCCAGCCCCGGGCTCGCGACCTCCGGGTCCACGATGGGCCGGTCCAGCCCCAGCTCGCCCGTGAGGGGCTCGAGCTGGAGCGGGTCGCCCTTGCGGGCAAGGAGGTCGCGGAGGGTGATCGTCACGCGGTGCCCTTGACGCCCCGCTCGCGCTTGGCGCCCGCCTTCTCGATCTGGCGCCGCACCTTCTCCTCGGCGCGGTCCAGCGCGGAGCGGTGGTCCTTGGCGCTGCCGCCGCCCACGAAGTCCTCGCCCCGGCTGCCCTTGAGCCGGATCTCGGCCGTGGGCTCGCCGCCCTCGACGTCGAAGACCACGAGCGCGTCGCCCGGGCGGCTCACCAGGGCGGAGAGGCGGCCCACGATCTCCTCGGCGCGGGCGCGGAGGTCGTCGCTGATCTCGCAGTGGCGGGCGGTGATGCTGGTGTTCATGGGACGTCCTCCTCCGGAAGTTCAGGTCGGTCTGTCAGGCGCGGGCCCCACCCGCGAGCCCGGCCATCCACGATTCGGTCAGGTCGGCGGCGCGGTCCCACGACAGCGCCTCCGCGAAGCGCCGCGCCGCCTGCCCCAGCGCCGCCAGGCGCGCGGGGTCGTTCGCCAGCTCCAGCATCCGGGCGGCCAGCGCCGCGGGATCGCCGTGCGGCACCAGGTAACCGGTCTCCCCGTGCCGCACGGAATCGCGGAGCCCGGGGCTGTCGGAGGCCAGCGACGGGGTGCCGCACGCCGCCGCCTCCACGTTGGTGATCCCCCACCCTTCCTTGGGCGATGGGAAGACGTTGGCCCACACCGTGCGGAGCAGCCCCAGCTTTCGCTCCTCCGTCACGAAGCCGAGGAACTCCACCGCCCCCGCCAGGCCTAGTTCGTCCGAGAGCGCCTCCAGGCGGGGACGATCGTCCCCGGAGCCGGCAATCAAGAGACGCAGGTCCGGCCGCTGCTCCCGCGCCCGCGCCAGCGCGCGAATGGCGAACTCCACCCCCTTGTACCGCCGCAACCGCCCGATGTACAGGAAGGTCGGCGCCGCCGTGCGCGGGCTTGAGTCCGTCGCCGGGGTGAATCGCGACGCATCCACCCCGGGATGGATCACCACGATCCGTTCCCGGGGCACGCCCCGTGCCACCAGATCATCGCGGGTGCTCTCACTGATGGCGTGAAACGAGGCACGCCGGTAGAGCGCCGGGATGGGCCGCTCCAGCAGCCACACCGTGGCCGCCATGGGCCACGCCGCCTCCTGGAACGCGGTGGTCCCAAAGAGGTGCGGGATGATCACGCCCACCGGCCGGTCCGTCAGCGAAGCCGTGAAGAGCGGGATCTTGTTGATGTCTTCCACCAGCACGTCCGGCGCCTCTGTGGCGAGCGCCCGACGCACCGCCCCCCGCCCCACCAGGGCGAAGCGATGCCGGTCGCCGTGGCGCTCCACCTCGATCCCGTCCACCACCGCCCGCCGTGCCGCGCCCGCCCAGCCGGAGCAGACCATCCGCACCCGGTGCCCGCGGGCCGCGAGGCGGCCGTAGATCTCGTGCAGGTGGATTTCCGCGCCGCCGGCATGCGGATTCTCGCGGTCCTGCCAGTTCACCAGCAGGATGTTCACAGCCGCCCGAGGCTGTGCGCCACCCGGTCGAGCACGCCGTTCACGAAGGCCGGGGCCTTGGCGCCGCCGAAGAGGTGCGCCAGCTGCACCGCCTCGTCGATGACCACTTTAGGCGGGACGGCGCCCTCGAGCAGTTCGTGCACGCCGATGCGGAGGATGTTCCGCTCCACCGCCGCAATCCGCTCCAGCCGCCAGTGCTCGGCGGCGTCCATGGCGTGGCGGTCGAGCTCGTCGCGCTCGCGGAGCACGGCCTGCGCCAGGTGCTCGGCCTGGTCGTAGACCAGCGGATCGGGCCCGGTAAGTTGCGCCAGGCGGGTCACCGCGTCGGCGAGCGGGAGGTCGTCCACCAGCTCCATGGAGTACAGCACCTGCAGGGCACGCGCGCGCGCCTTGCTCTCAGCCCGCAGCATTCACGTCCCCCGCAGCTGGCGGAGCGCGTCCGCCGTGCGCAAGGCCGCCTCGGCGGCCTCATAGCCCTTGTTGCCCGCATCGCCGCCCGCCCGGGCCAGCGCCTGCTCCATCGTCTCGGTGGTCAGCACCCCGAACGCCACGGGCAGCCCGTGCCGGACGGCCACCTCGGAGATCCCGCGGGCCGCCTCACCCGCCACGAAATCGAAGTGCGCGGTCTCGCCGCGGACCACGCAGCCCAGCGCCACGATGGCGCTGTACCGGCCGGTCTGCGCCACCGCGGAGGCGGCGCCGCCGAGCTCGAAGGCGCCGGGCAGCCAGACCACGTCGACCTCGGCCTCGGGCACGCCGGCCGCGGCGCAGCAGGCCCGCGCCCCGTCGAGGAGGCGGCCGGTGACCCGCTCGTTGTACTGGCTCACCAGGATGGCGACGCGCCCGGTCGCGCGGAGCTGGCCGTGGAAGTCGGG
>JBGAOL010000033.1:0-17685 GCA_044221825.1 Gemmatimonadales bacterium | reverse complement strand
GCGAGGCGAAGCCCCCGCCCCGCAGGATCGGCAACAGCCGGCTCTCCACGAGGTACTCCTTGCCGGGCTCCAGCACGATCGCGGAGCGCTCGCGGATCAGGGCCCGCAGGAAGTCGAACTCGGCCTGGCCGATCATCGGGTCACCGTCCCAGCGCCGGGCTGGCCACCGGCATGCGGAGCGGCAGCCGGCCCACCAGGGCCCGCTCCGCCAGCTCGGGCGCGATGCGCGCGAGCGGCAGCACCAGGTCCGCCTGGCTGTTCTGGACCAGGGCGCCGGGCATCCCCCACACCACGGAGGTGGCCTCGTCCTGGGCGATCATGACGCCGCCACCTCGCCGGATCTCGCTGGCACCGCGGAGCCCGTCGTACCCCATGCCTGTCAGCACCACACCGAGCACCCGCTCGCCGTAGCACTGGGCCACGGAGCGGAAGAGCGGGTCGACGGCCGGGCGGCAGGAGTTCTCGGGCGGGTCCTGGTTGAGCACCACGCGGACGCCCTCGGCGTCCTTGCGGAGGACCATGTGGAAATTTCCCGGCGCCACCCAGACGGTACCCGGGGCGAGGCGCACGCCGTCCTCCGCCTCCTTGACCGCGAGCTGGGAGGCGGCGCTCAGGCGGTCGGCCAGGAAGCGGGTGAAGACCGGCGGCATGTGCTGCACGATCACGATGGGCACCGGGAAGTCGCCCGGGAGCCGGGGCAGCACCTCGGCGAGCGCGTTGGGCCCCCCGGTGGAGACGCCAATGGCCACCACGTCGATGCGCTGCGGCAGTCCCGCCCGCGGCGGGACCAGCGGCAGCTTGGGCGCGCTCGTGACCGGGCGGGGCGCGGCCACCGGCACGGCCGGCTTCGGCAGCACCTGGGCGCAGAGCGCCTTGATGCGCGGGATCAGCTCCTCGCGGATCCGCGCCTGCGCCAGCGTGACGCTCCCGACGTTGGCCGGCTTGGTGACGTAGTCCGTCGCCCCGCGCGCCAGCGCCTCGAGCGTGGCGGCGGCGCCGCGCTCGGTGAGCGTGGAGAACATGATCACCGGCAGCTTCGGATAGGCTTTCCGGAGCCCCACCAGGGTCTCCAGCCCGTCCATCTCCGGCATCTCGATGTCGAGGGTCACCAGGTCGGGGGTGAGCTGCGGCAGCTTGGCGAGCGCCAGGCGCCCGTTGGCCGCCGTCCCCACCACCTCGATGTCGGGATCGGCCGACAGCAGGTCGGTGACCATCCGGCGGACGACGACGGCGTCGTCCACCACCAGCACCCGGATCTTGCGCATGGCGTGCGGCCCTACGCCGCGAGCCCCACCAGCTGGAGCTTCTCGTGCAGGACGTCCTTGGTGAAGGGCTTCATGACGTACTCGTTGGCGCCGGCGTCGAGGGCCCGCTGCATCTGGGCCATCTCGGTCTCGGTGGTCACCATCATGATGACGGTGTCCTTCCAGGCCGGGTTCTGCCGCGCCGCCACCAGGAAGTCGAAGCCGTTCATCTCGGGCATGTTCCAGTCCACGAGGACGAGCTCGACGGTGCCCGCGGCCTCGAGCCGCTCGAGCGCCTCCTTGCCGTTCCCCGCCTCGAGCAGCTCGAAGCCGAGCTCCTTGACGGTCTTCCCGATGATGCTGCGGATCGCCCGCGAGTCATCCACGACCAGTGCTCGCACTGTTGCCTCCCCGTTCGGTGTGTCTGTCGGGGCCGCTCAGGCCGCCCCACGCCCCGGGCCCCGGGCCCGCCCCGCCGATTCCTTGCGCACGCATTCCGGGCACCGGGTGGCCGGCGCCAGGTGGGCGCCCTCCGCCACCTGCCGGAGCCCCACCCAGCGCCCATTCGCCTGCCGCACCCGCTGGCACCCGGGGCAGCACTCCACCAGCGCCTCCAGGTACCCGAGCGTCGCCTCCATCCCGAGGATCCGCTCCGCCACCCGGAGCCGGGTGACCAGCTCGTCGGGGTCGAAGGGCTTGGTGAGGAAGTCGTCGGCGCCCGCATCCATCGCCTCGAGATAGTTCTTCTTGCCGCCGAGCTGGGTCAGCACCATGAGGTAGGTGTAGCGGTCGTGGCGCGCGTCGCCGCGGATGCGGCGGCAGAGCTCGAGACCGTCCATCCGCGGCATCATCCAGTCGGTGATGACCACGGGGGTGCGTTCGGCGACGAACCGCGACCAGGCCTCGGCGCCATCGCTGGCCTCGAGCACCCCGTAGCCCAGGGTGCTCAGCGTCTTGCTGAGGACCCGGCGGGAGGTGAGGTCGTCGTCGGCAATGAGGATCTGCACGGGCGCTCCGCTGTCAGGCGGCCCCGGGCGGCCGGCGGCCCGGGAGGGGCCGGGACGGGCCCGGGACACGCCCTGAGTATCGGCGGTGGCCCGGAAACACTTGACCCGGCCGGGGGCCGGGTCGGGAGGGGGTCAGGTGTCGCGGCGGAGGCCCAGGTGCTCGTGGAACTCGCGTTCCACCTGCTCGGGATCGGCGGCGTTGAAGCGGACGAGGTTGCGGAGGTGATCGAGGCTGTCGAGGCCCACGATCTCGTCGAACTGGATGGCGCAGCCGCCCGGCCCGTGGCGCACCACGTGCCCCAGGGCGTGCACCTCGATCTCGGTGCCCTCGAGGTGGAGCCGGACCCGGACCTCCGTGTTCTCGGCCGGCGGGTTGGTCGCGCGGAAGAACCCGCCCTTGAGGCTCAGGCTCTCCATGGACCCCTCGCGGTGGAACTGGCCGGCGGCGTCCACCTCGGTATGGAGGTGCACGGCCACCCGGCTGAACTCGCGACGCTGGCTGACGGGCTCGGACATGGGGGCCTCCTAGGCCTGGTCGGTCTTCTTGTGGAGGCGGATGATGAGCGGCGAGCCCTCACAGTCGAAGGCCACCGTGGTCACCAGCGTGCCGCCGGAGACGCGGGTGCTGAAGTCCCCGCCCTCGGTGACCGTGGGCAGCGACAGCCGGCAGGGTTCCGGGAGGAGCGCCTTGATGTTGCCGCCGGTCATGTTGGCCAGCTCGCCGATGGCGTCCTGGGTGTCGCTCACCGAGGCGGCCTCGGGCTCCACGCCGAACATGGTCCCGGCCGCCCGCTTGGCGAACTCGGCACTGCACTCGATTGTCACCGCGCCCTCCCAGGCGCCGGTGAACTGCACGCAGCCGAGCACCGCCCGCGGGGGCCCCGGCGGCACCTCGGGCTCCCGCACCAGCGGGACGCCCAGGACCGAGTCCCACACCGTCGTGGTGACCTGGCTGATCTCATCCTCGAGGAACTGCATCGGACCCTCCCCTAACGCTTGAGCCGGTAACAGCCGGCCTTGTCGAACTGCACCCGCTCGAACGTGTCGCCCAGGTTGATCGTCGTCTCCGCACCGCCCAGGAAGAGGTAGCCCCAGGGCTGCATGACCTTCCGCGCATTGGCGAGGATGGCCTTCTTCGTCTCCACGTCGAAGTAGATCAGCACGTTCCGCATGAACACGACGTCCATCTGCGGCAGCGTGCCCCACGACTCGATCAGGTTGAGCTCCCGGAAGTGGCACCAGCGCTGCAGTTCCGGCCGCACCTGCCACTCCATCCCCCGCTTCTCGAAGTACTTCACGAGGAGCGCCGCGGGGAGCCCGCGGTTCACCTCGATCTGCCCGTACTTGCCCTGCTTGCAGCGCGCCACCATCTCGGCCGAGAGGTCGGTGCCGAGGATGGTCACCTGCCACGACGTGAGCTGCGGGAAGTGCTCCAGCAGCGTCATGGCGATGGTGTACGGCTCCTGCCCGCTCGAGCTCGCCGCGCACCAGATGTTGAGGGTGCGGGCCGCGCGCCGCCGCTCCAGCACCTCCGGCACCACCACCGTGCGTAGCGCGTCGAACGGGTGCACGTCGCGGTAGAAGCTCGTCTCGTTGGTCGTCATGGCCTCGACGACCTTGCGGTGCAGCCCGTTGAACGGCTGGGCCCGCATCTGCGCGATCAGCGCCTCCAGCGACGCGAACCCCTCCGTCCGCGCCAGGGGCGTGAGCCGCGCCTCCAGCAGGTAGGCCTTCTCCGGTTCGAGCACGATGGCCGAGCGCTGGCGGACCAGCTGGCTCACGAACTGGAAATCGACCGGGCTGAGTGGCATCGGGACGTCCGTCTCTCTCGTCAGGCCGGGGCGGCCGCGCGCCTGAGCGCCAGCGTCCGCCTCAGGATCTCCGGCGCGATGCCCCCGAGGGGCAGCACCGCCGCCGCATGGCCGGCGCGCACCACCGCGCCCGGCATTCCCCACACCACGCTCGTGGCCTCGTCCTGCGCCAGCACCGTCCCGCCCGCCGCCACCAGGGCCCCGGCGCCCAGCATCCCGTCCTGTCCCATGCCGGTCAGCACCACCCCCAGCACACCCGGGCCCCACGCCTTTGCCGCCGAGCGGAACAGCGGGTCGGCGGCCGGCCTACAGGAATTCTCGGGTGCCTCCCGGTTCAACTGTAGGTGCACGAAGCTCCCGACCCGCTGGACCACCAGGTGACGGTCCGCCGGGGCCACCCAGATGGTGCCCGGCGCCAGCGGGATCCCCGACTCCGCCTCCCGGGCATCCAGCCGGCAGCGCGAGCGCAGCCGCTCCGCGAGGAGCGCCGTGAAGCCGACAGGCATGTGCTGCACCACAAGCACCGGAAGCGGGAAGTCCGCCGGCAGGTCGGCCAGGATCGCCTCGAGGGCATTCGGGCCCCCGGTGGAGGCGGCCACCACCAGGACCTCCGGAGGCGTGCTGCGGACGGGCGGGCGCGCCAGCGGCGGGGTGCGGGACGCGTGCGGGGCAGGCGCGGCCGGTGCGGGTGGCGCCCCGGGCGACTGCGCCACGGTAGCCGGGGCGGTCACCGGTGGCGCCGGCGGCCGTGCGGGCACGGCGGCGCTCCGCACCGTGAGCTGCCACTCGGCCACGATGGCCTTGAGCCGTGGGCCGAGGGTCTCCTGGACCCACTTGAGGGCGTGGACCATGTTGCCCTCGTGCGGCACCTTCACGATGCACTCGTTGGCCCCGAGGGCGAGCGCCTCGAGCTCCGCGGGGCCCGGCTCGCTCATGCCGGTGAAGATCACCGCCGGCAGGCTGCGCCAGCGGCGGCGGATCTCGGCCAGCACCTTCAAGCCGTCCATCTCGGGCATGTCGAGGTCGAGCGTCACCACGTCGGGCGAGAGCTCCTGGATCTTCTGCAGCGCAAGCGGCCCGTCGGACGCCGTGCCCACCACCTGGAACTCGGGGTCCGCCTCGAGCGCCTTGGCTACGAGGCGCCGCACGATGACGGCGTCGTCCACCACGAGCACGCGGATGGAGGTCACGGTCAGCCCTGGCGGTCCTGGGAACCCTGGGGCGCGGCCACGAACGCGTCCCGGAGCTCGGCCAGGCGAGCCGCCGTGGCCTGCCCCTGTGCCACCACCCGGCTGCCCGCCTCGGCCCGTTCGGCCAGCGCCTTCACCCGCTCGCCCAGCCCCTCGGCCAGCGCCCGGGCGTCTCCCGCCAGGCGGCGGGCCTCCATGGCAGCCTCATCCTCCACGGCAAAGAGCGCGGCCTCCACGGCGAGCCGGTTGGTCTCGCGGGCCAGGCCCGTCAGGCGGGTCAGGGCCTCACTCACCTCCGGTCGCGACGCGGCGCCGGTTCCCTGCGCACGGAGCTCGGCCAGCGCCGCGAGTGCGGCCTGCCCCAGCCGGGCACTCTCCTCCCCCTGCGCCACCGCGGCCTGGGGCTCCCCCGCCGGGACACCGTCGAGAGCGAGGCCGTCCATGGCATCGGCCACGTGCTCGAGGTGCCGTGTGAGGCGCAGCAGGTCTTCGGACGCCGTGGCCAGCGCCCGCGCTTCGGCGCGGAGTTCCCCACCCCGGCCGGACGGGGCGCCCGGCCGGGAGGCGCTTCCCGAGGTGCGGGCCGGGGCCGGCGCGGGACGACCCGCTGGAGCCGGCGACATCGGAGGGGCCGGGTGGCTTGTCGGGGCCGGCGCCGCCGCCGGCGCCGCGGCGCGCGCGGGCTGCACCGGCGGCTCCACGCGGGTCGGTTCCGGGGCCGGCGGCTCGGCACCTCGCGGGGTGGTGATCTCCCAGGTCAGCTGCGGTCCGAGGTAACACTGTTCGCTGTCGCGAACGGCGAGCACGCGATACGTCACCCGCTCGGGGCCAAACCACACCTCCCCACTGTGCGGAAGCCGGGCGGGCGACCCGAAGAGCGCCACCCGGAAGTCGGGATCGGGCAGGAAGAGCGCCACGGGCACGCCCTCGAGCGGGTTCACCCGCACGGGGAGATGGGGCGCCAGCCGCTCCAGCGTCGCGACGCAGGCGGCGTTGCCGCTCCAGAGGGCCGGGTCCTCGCCGGGGAACATCACCGGCAGCGGCAGTTCCTCGGCCTGCTGCCGCAGGCGCTCCAGCACCACGCCACTGCGGCGTGCGGCCGAGTCGTCCCGCCAGGCCACGAGGTAGCCGCCGGACATCACTCGCAGCAGCTGGCTCCGCCAGGTCACCTGCCCGAAGGCCCAGGTGGCCTCGAGCGGGGCGTCGCCCAGCTCCTGGAGGAGTCGCGTGAACCTGGCGGGTGCCGGGTGGAACCGGCCCACCGGGTGGCCCACCACCTCGGTGGCCCGGATGCCGAAGACGCGGAACAGCTCCCCGTCCACCGCGGCGAGCGCCTCGGCGGCCTCGGGGCTCTGGTAGACCACGGTGAGCTCGCGGTCGAGCACGAAGAGGTTCCAGTCCGCGAGGCCCGCGCGTGCCTGCTGCAGGAGGGCCTGCGCCACCAGCACCTCCCGCGGGCCCGCCGGCGGCAGCGTGGGTTCGGGGGGGCGCGGGGCCTCCAGGTGGAAGCCGGCGCGCGCCAGCAGCGCCAGCAGCGCGGTGCGGCAATCGTCGAGCAGGCCACCCGCCACGCCGGTGGCGGCCAGGCTGTCGATGGCGTGCGCCAGCAGCCGCCCGGCCTGGGCCTCGCTGATCTGCCGCGCCGTGCGCAGGGCACCGGGTTCCGGCCCGTCATACGCAATTGGGCCGCCGAGCAGGTCGGTGAGCAGGAACTGCACCTGCCAGCGCAGGTCTTCACCCGCCCCGGCCGGGAGCAGGGTCGCGACCATCGGATCCGCCGCAATGCGCTGGAGCAGGGCGGGAACCGCCTGATCCAGCGCGTCGAACCCACCTACCCGCTCAAAGAGGCTCTGGCCTCGGAGCGTCTCCGCCAGCCCGGTCATCGTGCCATCCTCCGCCCGCTCAGCGCCCGCCCTCGATGGTGAAGCGGCCCACCACCCGCTTGAGGGCGGTGGCCATGCCCGAGAGCGCCGCGGCGGCGGCCTCGGTCTCTTCCGTAGCCGCGCTGGTCTCGCGCGCGGCCTGCGCCATGGTCCCAATGGACTGTGACACCTCGCCCGCCGAGCGCGCGGCCACGCTGAGCGTGCGCGTCATCTCGTTGGTGGTGGCGGTCTGCTCCTCCACCGCGCCGGCGATGGTCACCTGGATGTTGTTGATCTGCCCGATGATCGTGCCGATCTCGCGGATGGCCCCCACCGCCCGGCCGGTTTCCGCCTGGATCGCCTCGATCTTGCCGCCGATCTCCTCGGTGGCGCGGGCGGTCTCCTTGGCCAGCTCCTTCACCTCCTTGGCCACCACCGCGAACCCCTTGCCCGCCTCGCCGGCCCGCGCCGCCTCGATGGTGGCGTTGAGCGCCAGCAGGTTGGTCTGCTGCGCCACGGAGGTGATCAGCTTCACCACCTTGCCGATCTCGTGGCTCGAGCTGCCGAGCGCCCCCATGATGGTGTTGGTGCGCTCGGCCAGCTGCACCGCCTCGCCCGCCACCCGGGCGGCGTCCGCCGCGTTCTTGGCGATCTCGCGGATCGAGGCGCTCATCTCCTCGGTGCCGGCCGCCACGGTCTGCACGCCCTCGCTGGTCTCGGCGCTGCCCGCGGCCACCACCTCGGCCTGGGCCGTGGTCTCGGTGGCGGAGGTCCGGAGGGCGCCGCTCACCGTGGCCAGGCGTTCGGCCGCATGGGTCAGCTCGGTGCTGGCCCGGGCGATCTCGCCCACGTTCCCCCGCAGGTCGCCGAGCAGCCGCTCGAGCCCGGCGCCAAGCTGGCCGATGGCGTCCTGGCCGTGCACGGTGACGGGGCGGGTCAGGTCGCCGGCGGCCGCGGCGTTGACCACGGCCAGCAGGCTGTCCACCTTCTCGCGCAGCACCGCCGCGTCCCGCCGCTCCCGCTCCCCGGCGTCCACCACCGCCTGCTCGGAACGGAGGCGGGCGGTGACCACTTCCCAGGTGAGCATCGGGCCGATGTAGTTCTTCTGGTGGTCCCAGGTGGCGGTGACGAGGAGGTCGAGCGTCTCGTCGCCGAAAGCCACGCGGGCCTCGTAGGGCAGGTTCGCCGGGTCCAGCAGGCGCTCGGCGAGCCCCGGGGTCCCGGGGAAGAACAGGGTGAGCGGCTTCCCGGCGAGGTCCGCGGGCCCCACCGGCAGCACCCGGCGGAGCGCGGTGAGCGCGCGCTGGCCCGCCGGGTTGGCGTACTGCATGGTCAGGTCGGGATCACCGCAAATGATGTTGGTGGGGCAGCTCTCGATCATCGAGAGCACGCGCCCCAGCTCCACCTCCACCCGCTGCCGCGCGGTGCGGTCGTCCCACGCCACCGCGTAGCCGGCCAGCGCACCCGCCTCGTCGCGGATCGCGCTCACCACCGCCTTGAACACCTTGCCGCCCGCCTCGACCTTGGCCTCGTACGGCAGCTGCGCGGGGTCCGCCAGCGCCGCCGCGAAGCCGGGCGGGTTCCCGTGCAGGTCAGCGAGCGACTTGCCGGCCAGGGGGCCCGTGAGCAGGCCAACCTGCCGGAGCACTTCCTCGGCCTTGGCGCTGGCGCACGCCACGCGCTGCTCGCGGTCCGCCACGAGCGCGATGCTCCCGAGCGCGCCGAGCGCGCCCAGGAGCCGCACGGCGGCCAGCGGGTCGGTGGTCGGGGGTAGCCCCACGCGGGGGGATGTCGAAGAGTCAGCCATGGCAGCGCGCTCCCTGCGCCGTGACGCGGCGGTACGGGCCGGCCTCCTGGGCCGACGGGTCGTGATCGCGCCCCGAAGCCCCGGGGCCGCCGCCCGGGCGTCCAGCGCCCCGGCGGCCTGTCCGCGAACGGGCGGCTAGCGCCCGGCCTCGGCGAACTCGAGGGCCAGCGCCTTCTCCGTATCGAGGATCAGCAGCAGCCGCTCCGGCAGCTTGTAGACGCCGCGGATCAGCTCCCGCGCCTGCGCCGAGAGCGTCTCGGGCGTCCCCTCGTAGGTGTCCTCGTCAGTGTCGAGCACGTCGCCGATCTCGTCCACCAGCAGGCTCACCGCACCCTCGTCGGTGCGCACCACCACGTTCATCGGGTGGCGCCCGTCGGCGAGGGGCGCCAGCCCCAGGCGCTCGCGCAGGTCCACGGCCGTCACGATCTGGCCACGAAGGTTGATGAGCCCCCGCACCGCGCGCGGCGCCAGCGGGACCCGGGTCATCTCCTGGGTCCGGATCACTTCCTGGACCTTGAGGACCTCGATCCCGAGGAACAGGTTGTCGAGGTGGAAGGTGCAGAACTGCCGTTCCATGGCCATGGCTCAGACTCCCGCCGTTGCGAGTTCGCTGTCGGCGCCGGTGAAGAGCAGGACGTCGTTCCCGTCAATGAGGGCGCGCACGTCGAGCAGGTCCGTCACCTTGCCCTGGATCACCGCGGTGCCGAACACGGCGCCGCCGCGGCTCCGCTTGTGCACGGTGAGGGCCTCCTCCACGATGTCGGTGATGTTCTCCACCACGAGGCCGACGTCGCGGCCCTCGTGCGCGTACACCACCACCGAGAGGGTGTCCTTCTCCTCGGCCACGCCACCATCGCCGAGCAGTTCGCTCAGGCGGAGCAGCGGCAGGAGGCGGCCGCGGTACTGCACCACCTGGTGGTGGCCGGCGTGCTCCACGGTGGTCCGCGCAAACTCCTCGAGCCGCGCCACCATCGAGAGCGGGATCGCCATGCGCCGCTCGGCGCCGAGGCGGAAGAGCAGCAGCATCTGGCGGTTCTCGTCGGCCGCCTGGGCGCGGGTGGTGGCCTCCGCGGCGCCCTGGGCGCGGCGGCGGCTCTCGGAGAACACCGCGGCCGCCTGGGCCAGGCCCGGCACGTCGAGGATCAACGCCACGCGGCCGTCGCCCATGATGGTGGCGCCGGCAAAGGCCCCGATCCCCTTGAGCTGCTTGCCGAGCGGCTTCACCACGATCTCCTCGGTGTCGTTGATCTCCTGCACCACGAGGCCGAAGGTGTGCTCGTCGGCCTGCAGCACCACGATGTTCACGGCCTCGTCGGTGGCGCGCGTGGGCGACCAGAAGCCGTCCTGGGACCCCAGCGCGTGCGCCAGGTTCACGAGCGGCAGCAGCCGCCCGCGCAGCCGGTAGACCGGCGCCCCGTAGACCATCTCGATCCCCTTCTGCGCCTCCTCCCCCTCGAGCCGCACCAGCTCCAGCAGCGACACCTGCGGGATCGCGAAGCGGTCGCCGCCCGCCGAGACGATGAGCGCGGGGATGATGGCCAGGGTGAGCGGGATCCGGATCTTGAGCGTGGTGCCCTGCCCCGCCACGCTGTGGATGTCGACGGTGCCGCCGATCTTCTCAATGTTGGTCTTGACGACGTCCATCCCCACGCCGCGGCCGGAGATGTTGCTCACCTGCTCCGCGGTGGAGAACCCGGGCGCAAAGACCAGGTTGACGAGCTCCCGCTCGCCCATCCGCGCGGCCTGCTCCGCCGTGATCACGCCCTTCTGGATGGCCTTGGCCTTCACCCGCTCGGTGTTGATGCCGCCGCCGTCGTCGCTGATCTCGATGTTGACCTGGCCGCCCTCGTGATAGGCGCGGAGCAGCAGCCGGCCCTCGGCCGCCTTGCCCTTCGCCACCCGCTCGGCCGGGAGCTCGAGGCCGTGGTCCACCGAGTTCCGCACGATGTGCGTGAGCGGGTCCTTGATGGCCTCGATGATGGTCTTGTCGAGCTCGGTCTCCTTGCCCTCCATCTCGATCCGCACCTGCTTCTTGCAGGCGAGGGCGAGGTCGCGCACCACGCGCGGGAACTTGGCCCACACGTTCCCGATGGGCTGCATGCGGGTCTTCATGACCCCCTCCTGCAGCTCGGTGGTGATGAGGTTGAGCCGCTGCGTCGTGGCGACGAAGCCGCTGTCCTCCTGCGTGGCGGTGTACTGCAGGATCTGGTTGCGGGCCAGCACCAGCTCGCCCACCAGGTTCATCAGCTTGTCGAGGAGTCCCACGTCCACGCGGATGTTGCTGTCGGACGCCTGGGGACCCTTCACCTCCGCCGCCTCCGCCTGGGCCACGGCGCTCGGCGCCTCGGCCACGGGGGCGGGCGCTGGCGCCGCCGCGGGCGCGGGCGGCGGGGTCACCACCTGGGGTGCCGGGGCGGCGGGCTCGGCCACGACGGCCGTGGGACCGCTCTTGCGGCCCTTCTTCGCGGGCGCCGCCCCCTCAGCTTTTCCCGCCGGTGCCGGCGCCGCCTCGCCCTTCTGCAGGCGGGTCAGCAGCGCCACCAGCTCGGGGAACTCCTTGTCGCCATCGGTGCCGTTGGCTTCCACCGCGGAGAGCATGGAGCGGACGGCGTCCACCAGCTGCAGCAGCGCGCTGGTGATCTCCGGCGTCAGCACCTTCTTGCCGTCGCGGAGGTCGGAGAGCAGGCTCTCGCCCACGTGGGTCACGCTCTCGAGCTTCCCGAAGCCCAGGAAGCCGCTGGTGCCCTTGATGGTGTGGATGCAGCGGAAGATGCTGGCGAGCAGGGCCTTGTCCCCGGGCGCCTGCTCGAGGGCCACGAGGTTCCGGTCCAGCTGGTCCAGGCCTTCGCTGCTCTCGACCAGGAATTCCTTGACGATGTCGTCCATGTCGCTCATGCTGGCTCTCCGGCGCCGGTGCCCGGCGCGTCCTCTGAGGTGCGGTCCACCCACCCGATGTCGGGAGTATCGGCCCGGGGGGTAAATCGTTGAGGGGACGGGCTAGCGGGCCGCCGACCCGGCCCCCGCCGGGTTCATTCCCCGGGTCCCCGTCCCCCGGGCCCCCGCCTGGATCCGGAACTGGCCCACTAGGGATTGCAGCTGCCCAGCCGCCTCGACCAGCTGGGCCGCCGCCGCCTGACCCTCCCCCGCCCCCTGGCTGGCCCCCTCGGCCGCCTTGGCCACGAACTGGATGTTCCGGGCGATCTCCTCCGAGCCCTTGGCCGCCTCGGTGACGTTCCGCCCCATCTCGTTGGTGGTGGCCGTCTGCTCCTCTACCGCCCCCGCGATGGTGGTCTGGATCTGGCTGATCTGGTCGATGATCCCACCGATCTCCCGGATGGCCCGGACCGCCTCGGCCGTGTCGCCCTGGATGGCCTCGATCTTCCGGCTGATGTCCTCGGTGGCGGTGGCGGTCTGCTTGGCCAGTTCCTTGACCTCGTTGGCCACGACGGCAAAACCCTTTCCCGCCTCGCCCGCCCGGGCCGCCTCGATGGTGGCGTTGAGCGCCAGCAGGTTGGTCTGCTGCGCGATGCCGGTGATCACCTTGATGACCTTCCCGATCTCGGCGCTCGACTCGCCCAGCTTGGCCACGGTGCTGTCGGTGCGATCCGCCACCTGCACCGCCTGCACGGCCACGCGCGCCGCGTCGCCCGCGTTCTTGGCGATCTCGCGGATGGACGCCGTCATCTCCTCGGTCCCGGCCGCCACGGTCGCCACGTTCCGGCTCACGTCGGTGGCGCTGCTGGCCACCACGCTCGCCTGCGCCGACGACTCCGCCGCCGACGCCTGCAGCCGCCCGCTCACCGCGCGGGTCTGCTCGGCCACGGTGGCCACCACCTCGGCCGTCCGGGTGATGTTGCCGATGCTCGCCCGCAGGTTGCCGAAGAACTGCGCCAGTCCGGTGCCGAGGCGGCCAATGGCATCGTCGCCGCGGACAGTCACTTCCTGGGTCAGGTCGCCCACCGCGGCCGCGTCCACCACGGCGAGGATCTGGTCCACCTTGGCCTGTAGCTCGGCCGCCTGCGCGCGCTCGGCCTCGGCCTGACGGCGTTCCTCTTCGGCGTGCGCGGCCTGGTCCCGGGCTCGGCGCTCCGCCTCCGTGCGCTCCGCCTGGCGCCGTTCCTCCGCCAGGGCCAGCTCCCGCGCCTGGGTGTCCTTCACCGCCTGCTCGGCGGCGAGCTTCGCGGTCACCACCTCCCAGGTCACCATCACGCCCACGTGCTGCCCGGCCGCGTCACGGATGGCGCACGCCGTCAGGTCCAGCATCTCCGGGCCAATGGGGAAGCGTGCCGACAGCGGCAGCTTCGCCGGGTCGGCGAGGCGGCCCCGCTGGTGGGCGGGATCGCGGTGGAAGAGGTCCATGCTCTGCCCCACCATCTGCTCCACCGGCACCGGCAGGTGGGCCTGCAGCGCGCCAAAGGTCTTCCGTGCGGCCGGGTTCATGTAGCGCAGCACCAGGTCGCGGTCGGCGTACATGATGTTGATGGGGGCGTTCTCGATGAGCTGCCGGATGCGGGCCACTTCGGCGCGCTCCTCGCCGAGCGTGGTCCAGTCGACGCGGTCACTGCCGAGGGCGGTCCGCATGCCGGTGGTGGCCTGATTCAGCGCCGCGGCGACCTCGGCGATCTCCCCGTTCCCCGCGATGACGGCCGGACTCGCGAGCTCCCCCTGCCCCGCTGCATTGGCGGCCCGGAGCAGCTCGGCCACGTCCCGCGCGAGCCGCCGGCTCACCAGCGCACTGACCAGCAACAGCACCACGAGCCCGGCGGCCAGCACGGCCACCTGCCAGCGCCGGGCGCGGACGGCCGCGTCGTGGGTGTCCTGCTGCAGGCGGTCCACCTCGCCGGCGATGAGGTCGCTCACCGCCTCCTGCTTGGTCTCGAGGTCCTTGAAGGCGGCGTGGAACGCCGGGAGCTCGCGGCGGGCGCCGGCCGGGTTGGTGAATGCCAGCGCCGCGAGGCGCTCCGCCGAGCCGAGGTAGGTCTCGAGGGACGGCTTCACCTCGGCCAGCTTTGCCTTGACGCCGGCGTCGAGGGGCAGGGCCTCGTTCTTGGCGAGCACCTCGCGGAACCAGGCGGCATGCCCCGCCAGCTCGGCGAGCACCGCGTCCCGCGTGTCGCGCTCCCACTGCGCGGCGTAGAGGGCGGCCAGCACGTCGGCGCGAACGCCATCGTGCATCATGTCGCCCTCGAGGTGATTGCGGAGCCCCTGGAGGTCCACCACCATCTCCTCGGCCACCAGTTCCTCGTGATTGGCCAGCCGCCAGCCCACGAAGCCGGTGGCCACCAGCAACACTGCGCTCAGGAGCGCCGACGCGAACAGCACGCGGCGCAGGGTCCATCGGATCATTGCGGGTCCCTCCCCACGGATTGATTCCTCGACGCCCGAACCACGTCAGCGCACCCCGTGCATCACCAGCGCACGGCGCGGGACCACGGCGTGGCGCCCCGGATCGGCGACGGGCGGCGTCCGGGCGGCGCCGGGCTCGTCGTAGCGGAACTGATGCACCAGGTCCTGCAGGGCCGCGGCCATGCGGGCCAGCTCCATGGCGGCCTGCTGGGTGTCCGTGGCGCCGCGCGTGGTCTCGTTCACCGCGGTGGACACGCCGGCCACGTTCTGCGAGATCTCGCTCACGCTGGCGACCGCCTCGGTGAGGTTGCGGTTGATCTCGCTGGTGGTGGCCGTCTGCTCCTCCACTGCGCTGGCGATGGTCCCCTGCGCCGCGCTGATCTGCCCCACCACCCGGGTGATCGCCCGGATCGCCTCCACCGCCCCGCCCGCGTCCTGCTGGATCACCAGGATCTTCCGGCTGATGTCCTCGGTGGCGCGGGCCGTCTCCTTCGCGAGTTCCTTCACCTCGTTGGCCACCACGGCGAACCCCTTGCCCGCCTCGCCGGCGCGCGCCGCCTCGATGGTGGCGTTGAGCGCCAGCAGGTTGGTCTGCTCCGCGATGCCGGTGATGGTCTTCACCACCTGGCCGATCTCCGCGCTCGAGGTGCCGAGCCGCCCCACGGATTCGTCCGCGAGGCCCGCGGCGGCCACCGCCTCATTGGCCACGTGCGCCGCCTCGGTGGCGTTCTTGGCGATCTCGGTGATGGAGCTGCTCATCTCCTCCGACGCCGTGGCCACCGTCTGCACGTTCTGCGTCACCTGCTCGCCGGCCCGGGCCAGCACGCTGGTCTGGGCCGACGTCTGCTCCGCCCCGGCGCTGAGCGTCTGGCTCACGCTGCTGAGCTCCTCGGCGGTGCCGGCGAGCGCGGTGGCGTTCTGCGCGATGGCCGCGATGCTGGCACCCAGCGTCTCGAGGAACCCATGGAGCGCCCGGGCAATGGCGCCGAACTCGTCCGTGGAGTCGATCCGCGTGCGGACGGTCAGGTCGCCGGTGGCGGCGGTCTCGAGCACCTGCATGGTCTGCCGGAGGCGACCCACCACCTGCTGCGCGATCCACCAGCCGGCCGTCCCCACCAGCACCCCCACCACCGCGGCGAGCAGCAGCAGGCTGCGCTTGGGGGCCACGTCGGTCACCTTGGCCTCGGCCTCGAGGGCGGCGGCCACGGTGGTCTCCCGGGTGTTGATGCGGTCCACCGCCGCCTCGTTGGCGAGGTAGGCCGGCAACAGCTCCGCCGCGAGGATGCGCTCGGCGGCCCCCACGTCGTTGCGCCTGATGGCGGCGCTGAAGCTGCCGGTGAAGGTGGCGAAGAAGCGGTCACCGCTCGGGAGGAGCTCGTTGCGCAGCAGCGCGTTGGCCTCGGGATCGAGGTCCTGGCTCAGCCAGTAGGCCTTGCGCTGGGCAAAGGCGTCCGCAAGGACGGCCCCGTGTTCCAGCAGGTGCTCGCGCGACGCCACCTCGGCCGGGTCCACCAGCCGGTGGGCCAGCAGCATCGACTCCACCACGTAGAGCGGCGGCGGGAGGAAGTCGGCGATCATGTCCTTCTGTTCCACGATCTCCTGGAACAGCGGACCGTACACCTTCACACGATCGATGGTCCGGAACGCCAGGAGCGTGAGCACGGCCACACCCAGCGCCGCCACGCCGACGATCCCGTACAGCCGAGCCCGGACACTCAGGTTGCGCAGCCAGTCCATGTGCGTCTCACAGTCGGTGCGATGGTCAGTGCGTCAATCGCGCGCGGGCGGGACGGCCTCGTGCCATCCCGCCCAGTGCTACCAGTCCTCGACGTCCCGCAGCCGCGTCAGTCGGCGCCGGCCGGGACCACCTGCCGCCGGGCCGCGAAGGCCTTGGCGTAGTCGCTGAGCGGCAGGCCGCCGGCCTGGCCCCCGCCCTGGCGGCCGGCCCCCGGCCGGCCGGACTCGTTCTCGTACTGGAACTGGCGGACCAGGTCCTGCAGCGCCGCGGCCATCCGCGACAGCTCCATGGCGGCCTGCTGCGTGTCCGTGGCGCCGCGGGTGGTCTCGCTCGCCGCGGTGGCGACCCCGCTCACGTTCTGCGAGATCTCGCTCACGCTGGTGACCGCCTCGGCGAGGTTGCGGTTGATCTCGCTGGTGGTGGCCGTCTGCTCCTCCACCGCGCTGGCGATGGTGCCCTGCGCCGCGCTGATCTGCCCCACCACCCGCGTGATGGCGCGAATGGCCTCCACCGCGCCGCCCGTGTCGCTCTGGATGGCGGCCATCTTCCGGCTGATGTCCTCGGTGGCGCGGGCCGTCTCCTTGGCCAGTTCCTTCACCTCGTTGGCCACCACGGCGAACCCCTTGCCCGCCTCGCCGGCGCGGGCCGCCTCGATGGTGGCGTTCAACGCCAGCAGGTTGGTCTGCTCCGCGATGCTGGTGATGGTCTTCACCACCTGGCCGATCTCCTCGCTCGAGCTGCCGAGGCGACCAATCGCCTCATCGGCCTGGCCGGCCGCCACCACGGCCTCGCTGGCCACGTGCGCGGCTTCGGTGGCGTTCTTGGCGATCTCGGTGATGGAGCTGCTCATCTCCTCCGACGCCGTGGCCACGGTCTGCACGTTCCGGGTCACCCCGTCGGTGGCGCGCGCGACCACCGTGGCCTGCGCCGAGGTCTCCTCGGCGCCGGCGCTCATGGTCTGGCTCACGCTGGTGAGCTCCTCAGCGGTGCTGGCCAGCGCCGTGGCGTTCCGCGCAATCGAGGCGATGCTGCCGCTCAGCGTGTCGAGGAAGCCGTCGAGCGCCCGGGCAATGGCCCCGAACTCATCGGCCGACTCGATCCGGGTCCGGACCGTGAGATCACCCGTGGCGGCGGTCTCCAGCACCTGGACAGTCTGCTGCAGCCGGGTCACCACCTGCCTGGCGATCCACCACCCGGTGGTCGCCACGAGCACCAGCACCACCGCCGCCAGCAGCAGCAATTCCCGCTTGGGCGCCGTATCCACCGTCCGTGCCTGCGCCTCGAGCGCGGCATAGGCCGAGGCTTCGAACGTCTGGAGCTTGGCGATGGCCGCGACATTGGCCAGGTACGAGTCGAGCAGCGGGCCCTCGAGCAGCGCGCGGGCGGCCCGGGAGTCGCCGCGCTCGATGGCCACCATGAAGGGGCCGTCGAAGGCCTCGTAGAACCTGTCCGCGGACGGGAACACATCCTGGTCCAGGATCTTCCGCGCTTCGGCGCTCACCGATTCCGCCGCCCAGAAGGCCCGCCGCTCGTGGTAGGCCCGCGACAGGTCCCGGCCCAGGGCGAGGAACCGCTCCCGGTCGTCCGCGTGGGCCCCGTACTCGATCCGGTCGGCCACCATCAGTGGCTCCGCCACCGAGAGGGCAGGCGAGACGTAGTCGGCGATCAGGTCCTTGTTGC
>JBGAOL010000032.1:0-17770 GCA_044221825.1 Gemmatimonadales bacterium | reverse complement strand
CGTGCCCCCGTCCCTGCGAGTGAGCCTTGGCCCGTATCGTCGTGCTCGGCGCCGGCATCTCCGGCCACACCGCCGCACTGCACCTCCGCCGGTTGCTCCCGCGGGAGCACGAGGTGGTGGTGGCCCTCCTGCTCGGGGGCCTCGTGCTCACGGCCATCGCCCGACGCATCGGGGCGCCGTACCCGGCGCTCATGGCGCTCGCGGGCGCGGCCCTCGCGCTGGTGCCCGCGGTTCCCGAGGTGGTGCTCGATCCCGAGCTGGCCCTCGCCCTCTTCGTGGCGCCCGTGCTGGTGGACGCCGCCTTCGACGCCTCCCCGCGCGACCTCCGCGCCAACTGGCGCCCCGTCGCCAGCCTCGCGCTCGGTGCCGTGGCGCTCACCATCCTGGTCACGGCGCTGGTCACCCGCGCGCTGCTCCCGGGCTTTCCCTGGGCCGCCGCCATCGCGCTCGGCGCCATCGTGGCGCCGCCCGACGCGGCCGCCGCCACCACCGTCCTCAAGGCGCTCCGGCCGCCGCACCGACTCCTCGTGATCCTTGAGGGCGAGAGTCTCTTCAACGACGCCAGCGCACTCCTCACCTATCGCCTCGCCGTGGGCGCCACCATGACCGGCGTGCTCTCCGGCTGGAGCATTCTTCCCACCCTCCTCGTGGTCACCGCCGGCAGCGTGGCGCTCGGCCTGGCGCTCTCCTGGCTCACGCTCCGCATCATGGGGCGCATCCACGACGTGGCCTCGGCCACCGTGCTGCAGTTCTGCAGCACGTTCGGCGTCTGGCACCTCGCCGAGCGGCTGCACCTGTCGGGGATCATCACGCTGGTGGTGTACGCCATGGCCGCCTCGCGCCGCGCACCCGAGGTGATGCCCGCCCGGGTCCGCATCCCGTCCTTCGCGGTATGGGAGGTGGCGGTCTTCGTCCTGAACGTGCTGGCGTTCATCCTGGTGGGCTTCCAGCTCAAGGCCATCAATGCGCGCCTGACGCGCCTCGAGCTGGTGCACTACGCCACCGTGGCGGCGGCCATCACGCTGGCGGTGATCGTCGCGCGGATCGCCTGGGTCACCGCCGCGGCTGCGGTGAGCCGCTGGCGCTGCCGACCGCGCCCCGGGGCCCGCCCGGCGCGGCACGATGTGGTGGCACTCTCGGCGCGGGGCGCCGCCGTGGTGGGGTGGTGCGGCATGCGCGGCACCGTGACGCTCGCCGCCGCGCTCGCCCTCCCCGCGGGCTTCCCCTCGCGGGACCTCGTGGTGGTGGCCGCGTTCGGGGTGGTGCTGGGGACGCTCGTGCTGCAGGGCCTCACTCTCCGGCCGCTCCTCCTCCGCCTGGCCCTCGAGGACGACGACACCGTCGGCCGCAGATCCGCCTGGCCAGGTGGAGACGCTCCGCGCCGCCATCACCGCCGGCGAGGCCTGTCCCGGGGCGGAGGCCGCGCGCCTGGTCCGGCACCGCTACGAGCTGCAGCTCCGCCGCGCCGAGGCGGACCTGGCCCGCGCGGACGGCTCGGCCCCCGACACCGAGCCCGCCCTGGAGGCCGCCGAGCGGGACGCCGACGAGGCCGTGGTGCGCGCCGCCACCGATGCCCAGCGGCAGCGCCTGGTGGCGCTCCGCGCCGACGGCACCATCGGTGATGCCGCCTTCCAGCGGGTGGAGGAGGAACTCGACTGGGCGGAACTGGACTGGGCGCAGGTGGTGCGGGCAGCGCCGGAGGCGGGGTAGGGCGGGGGCCGCGCGTGGAGCTGCCGGGCGGGCCAGCGCACCATCACATCCGCACGCCCGGCAGCCGGCTGGCCTGGCGGATCCACGCGGCGACCCGCCGCTCGTCGAGGGGCTCGCCCTCGCGCAGGTCCAGGTAGCGCACCTCCGCCTGCTTCGAGACCCCGGGCGGCACCGGCCGGAGCGCGGCGCCGCGGAAGAAGGCCACCTTCACGTACTTCGCGTAGCAGTGGAAGCTGAGGAACCACCCCGACTCCCCCACGCCATAGAACGGCGAGTTCCACTTCACGGCCTTCCGCACCCCCGGCACCGCGCGCGTGATGAGCGCATCGAGCCGGCGCGCCACCGCGCGCTTCCAGTCGGGGATGGCCGCGAGGTAGGCCTGCACCGGTGCGTTCCCCTCGCCCTGCGGGATCTGGGGGTTGTCCCCGGAGAGGAGGCGCACGCGGGCCGGGGCGGCCTTGGGTGTCCGCGCGGAGGGCTTCACCTTCGGGGTCATGCGCTTCCGGGCCGTCATTGGCAGTCCTCCGGGTCATGGCCGGCACTCCAAGCTATCGCTCCCGCCGGGTCGCCGTCCCTCACCAGCTCGGGTTGGCTTGACGCCCCGGGCCAGCGTGGTATCATGTAGCTGTCAGTTGCATTTCCGGCCCCTAGCCCTGGACGCCTCGATGACTCGCACGCCGCTCCTCATTTCGCTGGCCCTCGCCACTGCCGCCGCCGTGGCCCCGGCCAAGCCGGCGCCGGCTGCGCAGGGCTCCACTGCCGCCAAGCCCGCCGTCACCGCGCCGGCGGAGGACCGCACCCCGCGCTACGAATGGCGCCGCCTCGGCGCCTTCGACGTCCGGTCGGGCAAGATGATCGTTGCCCCCGAGGTGGTGAACCCGCGCGGCACGGGCCTCGGCCAGGGCTGCTGACCCGGGCGCCCCCCGGTCGGACTGGAAAGAGGCCCCGCGACACGCACGTCGCGGGGCCTCGTGTTTGAGGGGGGGAGCGTCCCATGCTCAGCGCTTTCTGGTCTTCCCGGCAGTCCCCTGGTTGGCCGCCACCGCGGCGCGGAACAGCGCCTTGAATGCCCGCCCATCCACCTGCTCCCCCTCGTGGATGTCGATCGCCCGCCGGGTGGCCCCCTCGAGGCTCGCGTTGAACACCTTCGCTGGATCCGGCAGTGAGGCCCCCTTCGCAAAGGTCAGCTTCACGGCCGCCTTGTAGGACTCCCCGGTGCAGATCACCCCGTCGTGCGACCAGACGGGGCCTCCCCACTTCCACTCCTCCACCACCCCGGGATCCGCCTCGTGGATCAGCTGGCGCATCCGAGCCAGCGCCTCGCCGCGCCAGTCGCCGAGCTCCGCGATGCGCTCGTCGATCAGCGCGGATGCGGGCACGCCCGCGGGCTGCTTCTTCATGGGCATCAGGCCCTCCTGTCGGCTGCATCAACCTGCGCCCCGGTCCCCGTCGGGGCAAGCTCCAGTACCAGCGGCATGTGATCGCTCCACCGGCTCCACGCCCGGTGCTGCCCCACGCTCACCCGCCGGAGTCGTGGCACCATCCCCGCCGGCACAAACGCATAGTCCAGGTGATACGGCCGGTCCCGGTGCCGGTACTCATAGAACGTCGCATGCCCCTCGCGCCCGTGCGCCCGCTGCCGGCAATGATGGTACGCGCTCACATAGCCGAGCGCCGCGAGCCGCCCCACCAGCGCGCTGTGGCTCCGGCCGGGCGGGTGCTGGTGGTCCCAGCGGGAGTGCGAGTTGAAGTCGCCGAGGAGGAGCGGCTGCTCCCGCGCCACGTGCGCCTGGCACGCGTCCAGCGCCCGATGGGTGGCGCGCACGTAGCGGTCCGCCCCGAACGCATGCGCCCACACGCCCCACAGCATGAACGTCTCGGGCCCCACGATGCGCACCGGCAGGAAGTACCTCGGCAGCTCCACGCGTGGCAGCGCGATCCGCTCCACCCGCCACGGCGGCCGCACCAGCACCGCGAGCCCCTTCCGCGGGTTCTCCCCGATCCACGCTACCTGCTCGCCCTCCGGCACCCGCGGCGCCTCGGGCAGCACCAGGATGTCGGCCCGGAGCCGCCGCGCGGCCCGGAGCTTGGTGGCGAGCGGCCCCGCGCAGCAGTTCCACGCCGCGATGCGAAGGCCGCGGCTCACTCCGCCCGCTCGAGCGCCGCCACGTCGCCGGCGCAGATGGCCCGCACGTTCCGCGTGATCTTCGCCGCATCCCAGCCCCACCACGCCACCGCCTCGAGCCGCGCCACCGTCGCCGCGTCGAAGCGCGAGCGGATCACTCTCGCCGGGTTCCCGCCCACCACCGCATACGCCGGCACGTCCTTCGTCACCACCGACCCGCTGGCGATGATCGCCCCGTTGCCGATCGTCACCCCCGGCATGATCATCGCCCCGTACCCGAACCACACGTCGTGCCCCACCACCGTGTCCCCCTTGCTCGGCCACGCCGCCGGCATCGCCGCTTCCCATCCGCCGCCAAAGGCGGGGAAGGGGTAGGTGGTGAGCCAGTCGGTCGGGTGGTTGCCGCCGTTCATCAGGAACCGCACGTCGGTGGCGATGCTGCAGAACTTGCCGATGATGAGCTTGTCCCCGGTGAAGTCGAAGTGATAGAGGACGTTCTGCTCGAACTGCGCCGGCCCGCGCGGGTCGTCGTAGTAGGTGTAGTCGCCCACCACGATGGTGGGGCGGGTGATGTAGTGCTTCAGGAAGCCCGTCCGCTCCACGCCGGGGATCGGGTGGCGCTGCTCGGGGCTCGGGCCGGTGGCTGGCATGATGCCTCACTGGTGATGATGGGGCCGGCTCGAGGTCGCCGGGCCCGGCCAGGGTGCCGCTCTGGACGCCCCCGGCCGCCGTGCCGTACCTTACACTCTGCAGGACGGGAGCGGCCAGTCAGGAGCGCCTCCCCTCCCAAGGCACGATGGCACCCGTCCCCGGTCGCCGCTTCCTCCAGCCACGGACCTCTCCACCCGCGTGCCTGCCGCGCTCCCCACCGACACCCTCGCCGGCCGCTACCGCCTCGACCGCCCCCTGGGCCAGGGCGGCATGGCCACCGTCTACCTGGCCACCGACCAGAAGCACGGCCGCGAGGTGGCCATCAAGGTGCTCCGCCCCGAACTGGCCGAGGCGCTGGGCCGCGAGCGCTTCCTCCGGGAAATCCAGCTCGCCGCCCAGCTCACGCACCCCAATATCCTGCCGCTCTACGATTCCGGCGAGGCCGAAGGCCTGCTCTTCTTCGTGATGCCCGTGATGCAGGGCGCCACCCTCCGCGACCGCCTGGCCGCCACCGGCCCGCTTCCCGTGGACGAGGCGCTCCGCTACGCTGCCGAGGTCGCCGAAGCGCTCGACTACGCCCACCGCCACGACATCGTCCACCGCGACATCAAGCCCGAGAATATCCTCCTCCACGAGGGCCACGCCGTCGTCGCCGACTTCGGCGTCGGCAAGGCGCTCGTGGCCGCGGGCCCCGAGCACGCCACCGTCACGCAGGCCGGCATGATGGTCGGCACCCCCGCCTACCTGAGCCCCGAGCAGGCCGCGGGCGACGCGCTCGATGGCCGGAGCGATCTCTTTGCCCTGGGTTGTGTGCTGCACGAGATGCTCACCGGCGCCCCGGCCTTTGCCGGCCCCACGCTGCAGGCCGTCATCGCCAAGCGCTTCATGTACTCGCCGCCGCCCGTCACCGACGCGCGGCCGGAAGTGCCGCCGGCGCTGGCCGAGGTCACCCGCCGGCTGCTCGAGCGCGAGCCCGCCGCCCGCTTCGCCACCGGCGCCGAGGTGGCGTCGGCGTTGCGTACCCCGTCGCCTCTCCCGGTCGCGGCGCGTCCCCCGCCGGCCGAGCCCGACCAGCGCTCCCTCGCCGTCCTCCCCTTCGAGAACCTGAGCGCCGATCCCGAGAGCGAGTTCTTCAGCGACGGCCTCACCGAGGAGCTCATCACCGATCTCGCGGCCGTCCGCGCCCTCCGCGTCACCTCGCGCGCCAGCTCCCGCCAGCTCAAGGGCACCGCCAGGTCGGTCCCCGAGATCGGCGCGCTCCTCGGCGTGCAGTACGTGGTCACCGGCAGCGCCCGCCGGGCCGGCAACGCCCTCCGGGTCACCGCCCAGCTGGTCGAGGCCGCCACCGACATCCCGCGCTGGTCGGAGAAGTTCAGCGGCACCCTCGATGACGTCTTCGACGTGCAGGAGCGCGTCTCCCGCGCCATCGTCGCCGCGCTCCAGGTGACGCTCTCCGCCCGCGAGGACGCCCGCCTGGCACAGCGCCCCATCAAGGATGCGCGCGCCTTCGAGCTGTACCTCAAGGCGCAGGAGCTGGTGCGCCGCTACGGCGCGCCCATTGACCGCGTGCTCGCCCTCCTCGATCGCGCCGACGCCATCGAGGGGCCCTCGCTCCCGCTCCGCGCCCTCCGCATCTACACCCAGATCATGCAGATGCGCGCCGGCATGCGCACCGACGCCGAGAACCTGGCGCAGGCCGAGGCCGCCGCGCAGGCCCTGGTGGCGGAGGCGCCCCAGGCCGCGTACGGCTACGCGCTGCTCGGCTTCATTGCCTACGAACGGGGCGACCAAGTGGAGGCGGTGCGCGGCCTCCGCCGCGCCGTGGAGCTGGACCCGAGCGATGCCGACGCGCTCTTCTTCCTGGGCATTGCCTGCCAGGGCGCGGGCGACGTGGCCAGCGCCCTCGTCACCGCCGACCAGCTCTGGCGCGTGGACCCGCTCTCCGTGATGGCCGCCATCCTGGTGGCCGCCACCCACTGGTTCATGGGCCAGCCCGCCGCCCGCATGGACGCCCTCGAGCAGGCCATGCAGGTGGATCCCGAGAACCCGATCCTCCGCTGGACCGTCGGCTACACGCACGCCCTGCTCGGCCGCCCCGACCTGGCCCTCGGCCACGCCGAGTGGATGATGCTGCACGCCCCGGGCATGCCGTACGCCGGCCAACTGCTCGCCCTCGCCCACGGCCTCGCCGGCCGCCACGCCGAGGCCCGCGCCGCCTTGGGCGACATCGCCTCGATCCCCTTCGACGCCCACCTCACCTTCCACCTGGGCGAGAGCTACGCCGCCGCCGGCGACGCGGAGACCGCGCTTCGGCTCCTCGAGCGCAGCGTCGAGAACGGCTTCTACCCCGACGGCTACATCCGCGAGCACTGTCCCTTCCTGGCGCCGCTCCGGGGGAGCGCAGAGTTCGCGCGGCTCTCGGCGCGGGCGGACGAGCGGGCAGCCACCTTCCGGGCCACCTTCCGCTGAGGGGGCTCGGCCGCCGGCGTCGCTGCCGGACGCGGCCCCCATCCTGTGTCAGGCGCCGGCCGGCGCCCGCGCCATCCGCACCCCATACCAGCCGAGGCCGACCAGCAGCACCACCGGGCCGCTGTTGGTCGCGAGGTTCCACGCGAGGTTGCTGGCCGGGCCAGTGGGCGCCAGCAGGTCGCCCGCGATGGTGAGCAGGGCACCGAGCGGCAGCAGCACCCCGACGGCACGGGGCGCGACGCCGTGCCGCAGGAAGGGCAGGGCGAGCAGCGCGCATCCCGCCAGCTCCACTGCAAGTACCGCCAGGAAGGCGCCCAGCATCCCGGGCGGCAGCTGCCCTCCCGCGGCCAGCGCCGGGGCCTCCCGCGCCAGCCACGGGGCGATGAGCAGGCCGTAATAGCTGAGGAAGATCCCGAGGAACATCCACGCCGAGGCCAGGAGGCCGCCGCCGAGGACGGCCGCCCGCCCCCCGGCCGGTGCCAGGGACAGCGCCATCGGCGGCAGCCCCCAGAGGACCAGCGTCGCGCCAGTCACGCCGAGGCCCTGGACGGCCAGCCACGCGGGAGTGGCCATCGCGGCGGCCGCACTTTCCCTGGCGGTCAGGACGGAGCGAAGCACCACGTGCGCCACCGAGAGCGCCGCGCCCAGGGTGAGCACGACGCCGGCGTGCCGGAGGCAGGTGGGGCCAGTCATGCGCCAACATAGGACCGACGCCCGGCGGGTGGAATGCGCCGGACGGGGGGCCTGGCACTGCCTCGCGGGGGGTGAAGGAGCCTGCCGGCCGAGCCGGAAGGCAGGCGGCCCAACCCTCGAATCGGGCAGGCACCGGTCCTATTGTGAGAAGGCCAGCTGGCACGTAACGTCTGAGCATCGTGAGGCAGGCACGGTGCCTGCCACGCCTTCACCCCCCGGAGCCTACCATGCCCAAGCGCGAAGAGAAGCCGGCCAAGGCCGACGCCAAGACCCCGAGGAAGCTCAAGCTCGCCAAGCGCACCATCAAGGACCTGTCCAACATGCCGGAAGGGGTCAAGGGCGGCGCCGGCACCTGCTGGTGCAGTCGCTCACGCTGAGGCGGGCATCCCGATTTGCGCCGCCCCGGACCGGGGCGGCGTTCCCCGGGTGATTCAGGCCGAGCGCTAGCCCAGCACCGCCGGAAACCCCACCGGTCGCTCGGCCAGCAGGTCGAGCGCCAGGCAGGCGAGTCCCGCGTGCCCGCGGAAGAGGCCGTACGGCCAGACCAGCCCCTCCGCCTGCACTGCCTGCAGCCCGAGCCGGTGCGCGGCCTCGCGCCACCCGCGTCCCGGGTCGACCGCGTCCAGTTCCAGCAGCCCGAAGGCGGCGCCTGCCGAGCCGCAGCAGAGGTCGGCCACGCCGTGGTCCGCGCGCGCCGCCACCCGGCCCGCCGCGCGGGCGCATTGCAGGAACGCCCGCTCCCCGGTCGTCCGGTACGCGCTGCCCCAGAGCAGCACCATGCCCGTGGCGCCCTGGCACCACGCCCCCTGGAGGCCGGGCCGCCGTCCCACGGCCGGATCCCACGCCGCTGCCAGCCGATGCAGTGACGCCACCAGCCACGCGGGTGGCGCCTCGCCCGTGGCCCGGTGCCATTCGAGCAGCGCGTGGAGCTGGCCGGCCCAGTCGTGCGCAAAGCCGCCGGCCGCGTCCCTCTCCCGCCAGGGCCGCCCGCTCCGGCGCCGCACGCGCTGTGCCAGTCGTGCCGCCAGGGCGCTCGCCGCGCGGCGCAGCGCCGCATCCTCCCGCCGGGCGAGCAGCAGCCGTGCCCCCGTCAGGTACCCGGCCATCCCGTCAATGAACTCGGAGTCCCCCGCCCTGGCCGCGAGGCGCCGGAACCTCGTCGCCGCCGCCTCATCACCAAGGAGCGCGTGCACCCAGTGGAGGCCCGCCCGCCCAAACAGGAACGACGTCGCCGGCGCCGCGTATCCCCAGGCAAAGGCGCCGCGCCGGCGGTCGGCGAGCGCGTGCTGCGCCCATCGCCGGGCCTGCGCGGTCTCGCCCAGGCGCCAGAGCGCGTACGCCATGCCGGCTCCGCCGTGGAACAGCGTGGCGTGGGGCGGCGGCTGGATCCGGACCAGGTCGGCGTAGTGGAGGGGCCGCATGGTCGTGAGGAAGGCGTCGAGATAGTCGCGCAGCGGGGCGTCCGTGGCGCGGTCGCCGGTGGCGCGCCGGCCAACGCCGCCTGACGAAGATCGGTCGCGTGCCCCGTACCTGCCGGTGCCGGCACTCATCGGGCCCGCGCGAGCACCCACGGCGCGGGGCTCAGCGCCCTGATCGACACCACCCTGCCAACCGCGTCGGGGCCGTTGTAGGGCTGCGGGGTGCTCATGGGTGCTCCATGGTGCCGTGCCGGGGCGCCGCGTGGGCTGGGAATGTTGCACCACCGGAACATCCGGCGGCGGTCTGCCTGTCAATTGACCGCCATGCCTCCCACCCCGCAACCCCGGACGCCACGAGTCCCGCCCCGTGTCGCATGGCTGCCGTTTCCGCGCTTTCCGGGGAAGAAGCCGTCGCACCACCCATCGCCCCCGGCGAGGCCGTCCATGAACCAGTCCATCCTGACCCGCGCCGCCCGGCCCTCGCTGATGCTGGCCACCGAGACCGCCGTGCGCACCGCGCGGGAGCAGAACCCGCTCCTCCGCCTGCTGCTCCCCAGCCTCCGCGTGGTGCAGCGCCGCTGGCCCGCCGGCGTGGCCGCGCTGCTCGAGCGGCTCCTCTCCCGCGCCCCCGCCAGCAGCGTCCCCGCTGCGGGCCGCGACTTCCTGGCACGCGGACAGCGCTTCGAGTTCCGCCTCGACGGCCGCCGCATCGTGGGCTGGACCTGGGGCAGCGGGCCCACCACTTACCTGGTGCACGGCTGGGGCAGCCGCGCCGGGCGGCTGCACCTGCTGGGTGAGGCATTGGTCAGGAGCGGCCGCCGCCTGGTGATGTTCGACGCGCCGGGCCATGGCGCCTCGGGCCGGGGCCTGAGCTCCATGCCCGAGTTTGCCCGCGCCCTCCAGGCCGTGGTGGCACGCGAGGGCGCGCCCGACGCCGTCATCGCCCACTCCATGGGCGGCGCCGCCACCGCGCTCGCCGCCGCCTGGGGCCTCGAGGCGCGCCGCTTCGTGCTCCTGGCCCCCGCCGCCAACCCCGCCGAGTGGGCCCGCTCCCTCGGGCTGGTGCTGGCCCTCGAGCGCCCGGTGCTGCTCCACCTCCGCGCCCGCAGCGAGCGCCGCCTCCGCCTCCGCTGGGACGAGTTCGACGCCCGGGTCCACGCCCGCCGCATGACGGCGCCGCTCCTCGTGATCCACGACCACGAGGACGACATCGTCCCCTTCTCCCACGGTGCCGACCTGGCGCGCCTGTGGCCCGGCGCCACGCTCGTGGAGACGTCGGGACTCGGTCATCGCGACCTGCTGCAGGATCCGGCGGTGATCGGGCGGGTGCTGGACTTCGTGGCGGCGGGGGCCGCCGAGGGGATCCGGAGCGCCGGGGCCGAGCTCGAGCGCGAGCTCTTCGACCCGGCCACCCGGCGTCTCGCGGGGTGAGGGGGCAGGGCGCCCCCGGTCGGCAGGGCCGCGGGCTCCGTCTCAGGTGTAGCGGCCGGCGGCCACTGCCGCCCTGATCTCCTCGAGGTCGGTGAGAATCGCCTTCCGAATCACGCCCTTGAAGAAAAGCCGCATCGGGATCGTCATGAGGCGCGGGCCCAGGCCCTCGGCCCGCGTCTCGTGCGCGCTGGTCACCAGCATGCCGCCCGCGTGCTCCCTGATCCCGAGCCGCGTCAGGTACACAAAACCCGGGCTCTCCGCCCGGGTCGTGTAGGAGCTACCGTCCACCACCTCCGTCACCCACTTCTCGATGCTGGCTGGCTTCCCGAAGTACATCCGCGTCTCGCGCCACCGGAGCCCGAGAAGTCCCGCCGCGGGGCGCGTCAGCACCTCGATCGACACCACCCCGCTCAGCACATCGGCGGCATGCTCGATGTCGCTGATCGCCGCCCACGTGGCCGCCCGCGTGGCCGGCACCGTCACCTGCGCTTCCACGAGCATGGCGTGCCTCCGTCGTCAGCCGCCCTTGTTCTTCTCGTCCCACGCCATCGGCTGCCACAGCTCCACCTTGTTCCCATCCGGGTCCATGATCCACGCAAACTTCCCGTTCTCGTGCGACTCCGGCCCCTTGAGGATCGGGATCCCCGCCGCCGTGAGCTGCGCCAGGAGCCCGTCCATGTCGTCCACCCGGTAGTTGATCATGAACGACGACTCGCTCGGCGCAAACCACTTGGTGTCCGCCTTGGCCGCGTTCCACACGGTGAGGCCGCCGTCGTCGGCCTTGTCCTCCGGCCAGCGGAGGATGGCACCACCCCACGGCTCCAGCTGGATGCCGAGGTGCGTCTGGTACCACGCCGAGAGCGCGGCGTGATCGCCCCGGCTCTTGAAGAAGACGCCGCCGATGCCCGTGACCTTCGCCATGCCTGGCTCCTTGCAGTGGTGGATACACGACGCCCCGGGGGGCACACCCCCAAGATGCAGCGCGGGGCACCATCCGTCGAGGAGGATGACGCCCCGGCGCGGACGGCGGGACTGGCGGGATGGAAGGGGCGGGGGAAAGTTGGGTGGGGCAGAACCCTCCCTCCCCTCGAGATGCGGGCAAGGTACTCGACATGAAGACCCGTCTGGCGGGCCTCGTCCTCATCGCCTGCGGCCTCCTCGCCGCCGCGCTCTTCCTCTATATGCCTCACCGGAGCGGCACCCTCGCCCCGCTCGGCCCCGCGCACTTCAAGGGCCTCGTCTTCGTGGGCTTCGCCGTGGTCATCGGCCTGGCCTTCACCCTCGGCGGCCCACCGGTCCTCGAGGCCTTCCGCGCCAACCCCAAGTCCCGGCAACAGGTCACGCTGGTCATGCTCCTCATCCTCGCTTCGGCGGTCCTCGGCGGCGTGACCTACTGGCAGATGAGGCGCCACTGGCGTCCCGCGCCGCCACCCGTCGTCCTCGACACCATCCCCACCGGCCCGCCCACGCTCGCCCCGCACTGAGCGTCGGCATCCTGGAGCGGCGACAACGTAGCCGCGGCTAGTCGGATCCTGTGTGCAGCCAGCGAGGATGCCCGCGCTAGGTTTGCCACGGGCGGGCTCGCCGCCCGCCCTAAGCCGTCTCCTCCGCCTCGTAGAACAACCTCACCGCCTCCGCCGGCCAGTCCATGCCCCGGCTTGTCGCCTTGTCGACACATGCCACCACCATGAGCGCCCGCGAGACCACCTTTCCCCGCGCGTCTGCCATGGTGCACTCGATGAACGCGTCCGCACCCGCGAACTCCCGCACGAACGAGGTGATCGTCACCTCCTGCCCCGCCAGCACCGGCCGCACGAAGTCGATCTCCAGCCGCCGCACCCATACCGCGAACGGCAGTGCCGTGAGCGTCGCCGCGTCCCAGCCGATCCGCTCGCTGAGCCCCGCCATCCGGTGGTCAACGAAGTAGGTGGCGTAGCGCGCCGTGCCCACGTGCTGGTAGGGATCGAGGTCCGAGAACTGGACCCGGTGCGTGCTGGTGAAGACGAGAGGGCGTGGCGGCATGGGGCTCCGCGAGGAGGGAGTGCGGGTGGTGGCGCTAACCTGCGGGCCGGTCCCGGCCCGCGCAAGCGAGCGGCGCGGTGCGGGCCACGCTCAACGCCCGCCAGCTCCACACCCGGTCCGGCGGCGCAGGGCGGGGGAGGGCCCGCGCCGTGCCCCGCCGGCCGTCAGGTCACGCTCCCTTCGCGCGCATCCGCCGCCGTGAAGTACACCGGCTGCCCCACCGCCACCCGCCCCCGCCGCACCACCGCGCCATACACCCCGGCGTTGCACCCCCGCGCCGCCACGATCGCCTTGAGCACCTCGGGCGTGGCCCGCGCCGTGTCCGGCTCCAGGTTCACCATCGCGCAGCGCTCGTCACGGTTGGTCACCGCCATGACCGGCCCCGCGTCCAGCGCCCCGAACGTCAGCAGCCCGCCCACCCACGCCTCCTCCTCCCACGCCTCCCCGCGCGCCGAGGTCAGCAGGATGTTGGGCCGGAACCGCCGCACCTCCGCCGGCGTCCCCGAGAGCCGCGCCACCTCCGCCACCGTGGCCGACGCGATCAGCGACAGGCTCGCCTCGTCGAAGATCCCGCGGTTGAGGTGTGTCATCTCCACCGCCGCCCCGTGCCGCCCGCCGATCTCTTCCGCCAGCTCCACGCCGAACACCTCCAGCGATCGCCCCGCCGGCGTCCGCACTGCTGCCGGCAGCTCGCCCGCCGCGCCCTCGGGCGCGTAGCAGACCAGCCCCGGCAGCCGCGACGCCGTGAGCCACGGGAACCCGCCCCGGTCGCCCACCTTCCGGAGCGCCAGCCGCCGGTCGCCCGCCACGCCGTGCCAGCCCAGCTCCGCGCTCGCCAGCGCCTCCCCCGCCATGGACTTGACCGGGTACCGGTACAGCGCCTCCACGGTGCCGATGAGCAGCGACATCGCTGGACTCCGCCTGACAGTATGAAGAAGAGACCGCGCGTCGCGCTCCTACAACCCCCAGAACACCGCCATCCCAACCAACAGCATCACGAAGCACACGAGCGTCAGTCGCCACCCCAGCCGGAAGAAGTCCCGGAACTGGTAGTTGGCCGGCGCAATCATCAGGATGTTCACCGGGTGCGCGATCGGCGTCAGGAACGACGCCGAGCACCCGATGGCCGTGGCCACCGCGATGGCCTGCGGGCTGGTACCCAGGCTGATCGCCGCGCTGATGGTGATCGGCCCCGTCACCAGCGCCGCCACCTGGCCCCCCATCACCTGCGTCAGCAGCGCCGTCAGCAGGTACGCCCCGCCCGCGAGGCCCAGCGGCCCGAGCGGCGTCACCAGCGCCAGCACTCCCGCCCCCACCCGCGCCGCGAGCCCGGTCTGGACCATGGCCACGCTCACCGAGTACATCCCGGCGATCAGCATGATGGCCTGCCAGTTCACCGCCCGGTACGCCTCCTCCATCTCCAGCATCCCCGACAGCATCAGCACCACCGCCCCCGCGAGCATCGCCAGGTACACCGGCATCCCCAGGATCGACGCGGTGATCGCCGCCGCCAGCACGCCGAGCGTCACCGTGGCGCGCGCGGCCTGCACCGGCTGGTCGTCGGAGCCGGGTTCCAGCACCAGGAAGTCGGGGTTCCGCCGGAGCCGCGCCAGGCTGTGGCGCGAGCCCAGGAGCAGCAGGGAGTCGCCTAACATGAACGAGAAGTTGCCCACGTCGGTCCGGTAGCTCCGACCGTCCCGGAACAGCGCCAGCGCCCGCAGGTGGTACTGCCCCCAGAAGTCGAGCTCCCGCACTGTCCGCCCCAGCGCGTGCGACCGCGGCGACGGCATCACCTCCAGGAACGACTCCCCATGCTCCCCCACCTGCAGCCCCGCCGCCTCCGCGCCCACCTGCAGTCCCGTCTCCGCCAGCTCCCGCACCCGCTCCTCGCGTCCCACGATCAGCAGCTCGTCCTCCGCCCGGATCACCTGGTCCGGCGGCAGCGCAAAGAGGGTCCGCTCCCCCTGCCGCACCCCCGCCACCGCCAGCCCGAACCGCTCGCCGATCTCGCTCTCCGCCAGCCGCCGCCCCACCAGCGGCGAGCCCGCCGGCACCCGCACCTCCCACAGCCGCTCCCCCAGCCGATAGTAGTCCTCGAGGTCGCTGCTGGTGATCCGTCCCTGCATCTGCTCCGGCGCCGGGTCGCGCTCCGGCAGCCAGCGGTGGCCCCACAGCGCCAGGAACAGGATGCCCGCGAGCGCCATGAGGCCGCCCGTCGGCGTGAAGGCCAGGATGTGGAGGGGAGCCTGCGGCGGGCTGGCGGTGGTGAGCAGGTCGCTCACAATGAGGTTGGCCGTGGTGAAGTACGTCGCCGCCCCGCCGAGCAGGCTCCCGTAGGCCACCGGAATCAGCAGCTTGCTCGGCTTGATCCCCGTGCGTCGCGCAATCTCCAGCGCGCTCGGCAGCACCAGCGCCCCCGCCGCCAGGTTGTTCATGGCAAGGGAGAGCACCGCCGTGGTGGCCGCGAGCAGCGCGATCAGTCGCCGCTCCGACGCGCTCCCAGCCCGGAGCAGCGCCCGCGCCACCCAGCGCGTCACCCCCGACTTCTCGAGGCTCCCGGTGATCAGGAACAGGCTGAAGAGCGTCAGCACCACCGGCTGCCCCAGCCCGCCGATCGCCTTGATCGCGTCCTTCGGCGCATCCGCCGCACCGAGCACGCCGAGGCCCAGGAACTGCGCCACCCCGAGCGCCGCCGCAATGGCCAGCGCGGCCACGTCCACCCGCAGCCGGTCCAGGCTCACGAGCAGGAGCGGCACCACCACCACCACCAGCAGGAATCCCTGCGCAAGCGTCATCGAGCGGGCTTTCCCGGGATCTCAGGTGCGCAGGATCTTCGCCATCGGCCGCCCCTTCGCCAGTTCGTCCACCAGCTTGTCCATGTAGCGGATCTTCCGCATCAGCGGGTCCTCGATCTCCTCGATCCGCACCCCGCAGATGGTGCCGGTGATCTTGGGCGCGTTGGGATGGAGCGCCGGCGCCTCCGCGAAGAACGCCTCCATGTCCTTCCGCGCCGCGATCTGCGCCGCGAGCTGCTTGGCGCTGTAGCCCGTGAGCCAGCAGATCACCTCGTCCACCTCCGCCTTGGTGCGCCCCTTCTTCTCGGCCTTTGCCACGAGGTGCGGGTACACCCCGGCAAACGCCATCTTGAACACCCGGTGCGTCATTGCCGCGCCACCTTCCGCCCGGCCCGCTTGCCCGCCGCCGTGGGCCGGATGATCAGCAGGCCTTTGCCCTTGGCCGGCAACGGCACGTCCGCCAGCTTCTCGGCCGCCGCCAGGAACGCCTTCACCTCCGGCTGCCCCAGCGTCCGCGCCGACTCGAGCACCACGTGCCGCGTCATCCGCCCCGACCCGCGCAGCAGTCGCTTGGGGTCCGGGAGCTCCGGCCCCTTGTTGAACACCAGGGTCACCTCGTCTTCCCGGATGGAGAGCGACGCCACGCCCTCGATCCCCCGCTCTGACGGCGCATACGTCAGCACAATCGAATGGCCATAGTCATAGGCCAGCTCGTTGGCCGTGGGAAAGCGCTTCCGGAGCGCCGTGCGCATGGCGCGCACCCGCGCCTGCGTCGCCGGCGCCAGCCGGGCCAGCCAGCCCTTGAGCTCCGCCTCTGGGGTCACCGTCTTGCCTGCTGTCGCGGTCATCGTCGTGGCGCCTCCGCGCCAGTCAGGTCAATGCAAACGCTCGCACCGGAAACGTCCCGAAGTGCCGCACCTTCACCGGCACCGCGAAGAACCGGCTCCCCGCCTCCGGCAGCGCGTCGAGCCCCCGCAGGTGCTCCACGATGGGGATGTCGGCGCCAAGCAGCACCGTGTGCACCGGCCGCTCCCCGGTGTCCACCGAGTCGATGTTGAAGGAGTCAATCCCCACCAGCGCCACCCCGGCCCGCACCAGCGACTCCGCCAGCTCCCCTGTCAGGAACGGGTGCCCCTCGAAGTATTGCTCCGTCCGCCAGTGCCGGTCCCACCCCGTCTGGAACAGCACCGCCTTCCCCCGCAGCCGCTCGGCGGGGAAGGGCAGCCGCGCGATGGCCCGCTCCCGCCCCGCCGCCACCCGCACCACCACGCAGTCCAGGTTCGCCAGCGAGGTGAGCGGCAGCTCCGACAGGTCCTTGCCATCGGCGTAGCGATGGAACGGGCTGTCCACGTAGGTGCCGGTGTTGGCCACCATCTCGATCTTCCCGATCTGGAACTCCGTCCCCGCCGCATACCGCGTCCGCGACGCCTCGCGGCTCAGGAAGTCGCAGATCAGCGGGGCGGGCAGGCCCTTGTACGTCACCATCCCGTGCTCCACCGTGTGGCTCACGTCGATGCAGGTGGCGCTCGTCATGGATACTCCCGGGAAGGATTGGTGCCGCCGAGGCGGAAGCTCGAATAACCTGCGTCCCGGTACTCCGCGCGACAAGCCCGCCCGCACCACGCCTGTCGCGTGATGCTGCACTCCGGAAAACTTAGGCCTTGACCTAAGTATTGTCCAGTGCTACTATCGCTCCGTCGCTTCGTCCCACCCTTCACCCGACGGGTACCGTCATGGTCCAGGCCGCCGTCGCGGACGATGTCTTCTACGCCCTGTCCAACACCACGCGCCGGAAGGTGCTGGAGCAGCTCGCGACAGGTCCCGCCACCGTCAGCGAGCTCGCCGCCCCATTCGACATGAAGCTCCCCTCCTTCGTGCAGCATCTGTCGGTACTGGAGCGGAGTCGGCTGGTCAGGTCGCGGAAGGCGGGGCGGGTGCGGACCTACGAACTGGCCCCCGAGCGCTTCAAGGTGGCCGAGGACTGGCTGTCCGCGCGCCGCCGGGAGTGGGAGGCCCGCCTCGACAGCTTCGACGCCTACATCTTGCACCTCAAGGAAACGAGAACCAAATGATGCACGCCGACTTTGCCGTGAGCCCGAAGACCGACATCGTCATCGAGCGCTTCATCGACGCGCCGCGGGCCCTCGTCTGGGAGGCGCTGACCACGCCGGCCCACATGAAGGAGTGGTACATGCCCAAGCCGTGGGGCTCCGTGGCCAACTGCGAGCTCGACGTGCGGCCCGGCGGCAAGTTCAAGATCGACATCGTCGTCGGCGGCGGCCAGGTGGCCGAGAACCTCGGCTGCTTCCTCGACGTGGTGCCCATGGAGCGCGTGAGCTGGACCTCCATGCTCTTCCCCGGCTACCGCCCCGCCACCTTCGACGACATCCCGATCACCGCCATCGTCACCCTCGAGACCGTCGGCAAGGGCACCCGCTACATCTTCACCGCCCTCC
>JBGAOL010000031.1:0-18051 GCA_044221825.1 Gemmatimonadales bacterium | reverse complement strand
CGCCCCACGCCCGGCACGCCGATGGCGAAGTCCGCCTCCTTCTTCTCGGCGAACTCCTTCACCTGCCGCGGCGTCATGATCTGCTCGGCCAGCAGCTTCAGGTCCTCGGGCTTGAGCGGCTGCTGGGGCAGCGCCTCGAGGTCCCCATTCACGCGGATGGTGGGCGGGCGGCCCACCTTGAGGTGCAGGTCGGAGCCATTCCGCTGCACCATCTGCGAGATGGCCGCCTTGAAGTTGAAGGGCGGGTGCAGCGCCGCCGAGGTCGGGTCAGCCATTCGGGTCCACCCGGAAGAGGACGGTGCCGAACTCCACCGGCTGCGTGTCGTCCGCCAGGACCTCGCGCACCACGCCGGTGACCTCGGCTTCGATCTCGTTCATGATCTTCATGGCCTCGATGATGCAGACCGTCTGGCCCGCGGTCACCCGGCTCCCGACCTTGACGTACGGCTCCGCGCCCGGCTCCGGCGCCTTGTAGAACGTGCCCACCATCGGCGACTTGATGTCCTTGAGCGCCGACGCCGCCGCCGGGCGGCTCTCGGCGGCGGGCGCGGCGGCCGGGGCCGCCGGCGCGTGTGCCATGGGGGCCGCGTGCGCCACCGGCATGGGCATCGGCATCGGCATCGGCGCGGCCACGGGGCCCACCATGCCGGTGCGGGTGATGGTCACCCCGCTGTCGAAGAACCCCTTCACCTCGATGGACCCGATCTCGGGATACTCGTGCAGCAGCGCCGCGAGATCCCGCACGTCCTTGAGCTCGACCGCCTTGATGCCGGGCAGCTTGGCGAGGAGCTTGGCGAGGTCCTGGGTGTCCTTGGGGGTCATGACTTCTCTGGGTTGAGGTTCGGGGGACCCCGGGCGCGCGCGGCGCGTCGTGCGCGGGCGCCTCACCGGAGCTCCACCAGTTCCACGCGATTGTCGGACAGCAACTCCGGCCCGGCCGGCGTCAGGTGCACGTCGTCCTCCAGGCGCACCCCGCCCCAGCCCGGAAGATAGATGCCGGGTTCCACCGTGACCACCACGCCGGCCACGAGCGGCGCCTCCGCCGTGGGCGAGAGCCGCGGCGCCTCGTGCACCTCGAGCCCGAGCCCGTGCCCGAGCGAGTGGCCGAAGGCCTCCCCGTAGCCGCGCTGCGCGATCAGCTCGCGCGCCAGCGCATCGCCTTCCTTGCCCGTCATGCCGGCGCGCAGGCCCTCGAGCGCGCGCCGCTGCGCCTGGCGGACCACCTCGTGCACCAGCCTCTGCTTCTCGTCGGCGGCCCCCACCACCGCGGTCCGGGTGAGGTCGGCACAGTATCCGTCCACCTGCGCGCCGAAGTCAAGCAGCAGCCAGTCGCCCGTGCCAATCACCCGCTCGCTGGTGCGCGCATGCGGCAGCGCCGCGCGCGGCCCCGAGGCCACGATGGTCTGGAACGGGTGCCACTCGCTGCCGCGCACCCGGAGCGCGTGCTCCAGCGCAGCGCCCACGTCGAGCTCCCGCTGGCCCGCCCGCACCGTCGGCAGCACCGCGGCGAGCGCGTCCTGCGCCACCGCCACGGCGCGGCGGATGGCGTCCACCTCGCCGGCGTCCTTCACCGCGCGGAGCCGCTCCACCAGCTCCCCCGCCGCCTTCCAGCGGCCGGGCGCCAGGGCCTCGAGCCGCTCCCGCTCGCGCACGGTGGCCACGTGGGCCTCGAAGCCCAGCGTCCCGGTGGCGCGCTCGCCCACCACCTTCTTCAGGCGGTCCCAGACGCTCGCCTGGTCGATCTCCACGCGGACCGTCGTCCCGGCCTCCCGCCCCGCCTGCACCGCGTAGCGGAAGTCGGTGATGAGCACCAGTTCGGTGCCCCGGACCAGCAGGAGGCCCGCCGACCCGGTGAACCCGGTCAGGTAACGGATGTTGGGGAGCGACTGGACCAGGAGCCCGTCGAGCCCCTCCGCCGCCAGCAGGTCGCCGAGCGCGCGCTGGCGCTCGGCGCGCCGGTCAGCGGGCATCGAGCTTGGACGCCAGGGCCTCGAGCGCCATGACGTACCCCGGCGCCCCGAAGCCCGCGATGATGCCGAGCGCGAGGTCGGCGAGCCGCGAGTGCCGCCGCTCCTCCTCCCGCGCGAAGATGTTGGAGAGGTGCACCTCGACGAAGGGGACCTTCACGGCGAGGAACGCGTCCCGGATGGCCAGGCTCGTGTGGGTGAAGGCGGCCGCGTTGACGATCGCCCCGTCGGCCTGGCCCTTGAGGGCCTGCACGGCGTCCACGAACGCGCCCTCGTGGTTGGTCTGGAACCAGGTGAGGTCCACGCCAAGCTCACCGGCCGCGGCGCGCACCTCGTGTTCGAGGTCGGCCAGGGTGGCGTGCCCGTACACCTCAGGCTCGCGGGTGCCGAGGAGATTGAGGTTCGGGCCGTTCAGGACGGCGATGCGCATCAGCGCTTGAGGCTCTTGAGCCAGTGCTGGAACTGGTCGAGATCCTCGTCGCGCGGCTGCGCGCCCGAGGCGCGGATGGACGGCCCCTGCGTCGAGGCCGGCGTGGCCCCGAAGAACTGGTCGAAGCTGAACGCATCCGCCGACGGCTTGGCCGGCGCGGGCGCCGCCGGCACCCGGGTGGCCGAGGGCGCCGGCGCGGCCGGCTCCTCGCCGAAGATGGCGCTCAGCGAGAGCGGGTCGGTGGCCGGCCGGGTGGGCGCCGGCGCATCGCCTGGCGGCGCCGGGGGCGGCGTCAGCTCCGGCATCGCGGCGGTGCTGCCCGGACGGGCGCTCGCCAGGGCGCGGAAGAACGACTCGACCGATTCCCGCCCGTCTCCACGGCCAGGTACGACAGCCGCCGGCGACCCGCCTGCTGCTGCGCCTCCACCTGCCGGAGCCGGGCCTCGAGCCGCGGGTCCCCCGGCTGCCGCGCCAGCAGCGTGCGGTACACCTGCGCGGCGTCCTCGAGGTGCCCCTGCTTGAGGTACAGCTCCGCCATGGTCTCGGTGGCCACGAGGGCCGGCTCCCCCGTCTCCGCGAGCTCCGCCTCCCCCGGCACCTCCGGCCGGGGCATGGCCTCCTGCGAGACGCGCCGACGGGGCGCCTCCGCGGCGGGGGCATCGGGATAGATGATCGGAAGGTCGGCGGCCGCCGGAGCCTCGGCGATGGCCGTCTCCTCCTGAGCTTCCGCCTCGGGCGCGGCTTCCGGCGACACTTCCGCCTCCACCAGGTCCGGCTCGGCCGCCGCGGCGGCAACGAGGGCCAGCGGCGCCGGATTCCGCCTCCGGCTCCACCACCTCGGGCTCCAGAGCTTCCGGCTCGGAGACCGGTGGCTCCGCCATCTCCGGCTCCGCCACGGCCGTCACCGGGGCCAGATCGTCGGCAGCTGCGACGAGCGGCGCCGCCTCCTCGGCCTCGGCCATCTCCGCCGGCTCGGGCTCTTCCAGCTCCACCAGCTCCGCCGTCGGCTCGTCCGCGGGCGGCAGGGGGCGCAGGTTCATCTCGGCGGTGGGCGCCTCGGTGATGGCGAGGTCGGCCGGATACTCCATGGCCGCCCAGCTGCCGGGCCCCTCGAGCACCTGCCCCTCGACCTTCGGCTCCTCGGCGCCCGGGCCCGCGCCTCCGCCTGCTCGGCGATGGCCAGGAGTTCCTCCGCGCCGCTCGGCGTCTGGTATTCGCTGCTGCCGCCGCTGCCCACCCGGAGGTCGGCCGCGGCATCCGGGACCTGGAACTCGGTCTGGCCGGGCTTGAGGTCCATCAGCTCGGAGGCCGCGTCGGGGCTCTGGAACTCCGACTGGCCCGGCTTGAGGTCCATGAGGTCCGACGCCGCATCCGGCGCCTGGAACTCGCTGGCGCCCGACGGGCGGAGGTCGATCCCCGAGGACGGCTCCTCGCTCCGCACCGTGAACTCGAGCCCGGAGACCGCCGGCATCGGCGGCGCCGTGACGTCGGCGTCGACGGAGGTGTAGTCGATGCCGGAGACCGCGCGCATCGGCGGCGCGGTGGGCTCGTCGCTGGCGCGGGTGTAGTCGATCCCCTTCACGGCCGGCATGGGCGGCGCGGTGGGCGCCTCGCCCGGGGAGACGAAGGGCTCGTCCAGCTCGATCCCGGCCGGCGGCTCGCTGGCGACGTCCCGGGCGGCGGCCGCATCGAACTCGGTGGCCTCCAGCTCGTGGATGCGGGGCGGCGGCGGCGGGGTGAAGGCGGGGATGGCGGGCACCGTCTCCGCATCCTCGATGCCGAGCAGCTGCGCGGCGACCGACGGGGCGGGAGGCGCGGGCGGGGGCGGCGGCGGCGGTGAGGCCTCCAGCACCGGGGTGCGGTACTCGGCGCTGTCGATGATCCCGCTCGCCACCTCGGCGGAGGACATGGCGGCCGGCGGCTCTGGTGTCGCGGCCGGGGCTTCTGTCGGTTCCACGGTCGTGTCAGGCGGCGCGGCCTGTCCCGCCTGGGCCGTCAGCTGGCCCGTGATGACGGCCGCGGCCGCCTCCCGCGCGCCGTCGACGCGGGCCAGCTGGTCCCGCGCCTCGTCGTTGCTCGGGTCCACCGACACGAGCCGGCCGAGCCAGCGCGACGCCTCCATGAGGCGGCCCTGCCGCTCGGTGATGTCCGCCAGCGCCTTGAGCGCGATGACGTTCTCGCTGTCGAGCTCCAGCACGTGCGTGAACGCGGCCTCCGCCGGCCCGTCCTCGCCGAGGTCGAGACAGCAGCGCCCCAGCACGATGTTGCCCGGGATGTGGTCGGGGTGCAGTTCGAGCCCCTGGCGCAGCACCTCGCGCGCCAGCGGGTGGTCGCCGTTCTTGCGCAGGACTTCCGCGTAGGGAGCGAAAACCGTCCCCTTGGGATTCTCCCTCCAACGACGCTCGAGCTTCTCGATCTCGCTGTTAGGTGGCATCCCGGCCCTTCGGCGTAAGTTGTTGTGGGAATTGGACAAAGGATACTGCGGCCCCGGGGGCGTGTCAACGGGGCCAAAGCCCGGTCGCCTTGTGATTCGGCGTTGCGGGCTATAGACTTACGCCTCTTTTTCGCCCGACCCCCCTCATCACCGCAGGACCGTCCGTATGATGCGAGTCTTCCGCAGCGCCGCTGGCAAGGTCGCCGCCTTCGTCTTTGCCTTCCTGATGCTGCTCTTCGTGCTCACCAGCGTGGACTGGAGCCAGGTCACCGGCGGCAGCCGGAGCACCGTCGGCACCATCGACGGCGTCAGCATCCCGCTGCAGCAGTTCCAGCAGATGGTCCAGAGCGAGGTGGCCGCCCGGCAGCAGCAGAACGGCCGCTCGCTCTCCGAGGAGGAGGTGGCGGAGGTCCGCGACGCCGTCTGGCAGAACCTGATCCAGCAGCGGGTCCTCGACCGGGAGTTCACGGAACGCCACATCACCGTCTCCCCGGACGAGATCGCCGAGACCATCCAGAACAACCCGCCGCCGCAGCTCATGCAGGCGCCGGAGTTCCAGACCGACGGCCAGTTCGACCTCCAGAAGTACCAGGCCTACCTCCGCTCGGCCGCGGGCTCGCAGATCGTGCCGCTGCTCGAGCAGGAGTACGCCAGCCAGATCCGCCAGGCCAAGCTCATGCGGGTGGTCACCAGCGACGTCTACGTCTCCGACCCCGAGCTCTGGCAGATCTGGCGCGACACCTACGAGAAGGCCACCATCGAGATTGCCTCGCTTGTTGTTTGAACTCAGCCGCCCGTCTACGGGCGGGCGCGCAGTGACTACCTGCAGAAGAACCAGGACCGCTTCAAGCGGCCCACCACCGCCTACCTGAGCTACATCCAGCTGCTCCGCTTCGCCGACGCGTCGGACAGCGCGGCGGCCCTCAAGCGCGCCACCGACCTCCGGGCCGAGATCCTCGCCGGGGCCCCGTTCGCCGAGGTGGCCACCCGCGAGTCCTCCGACAGCGTCTCGGCGGCCAACGGCGGCCTGCTGCCCGAGTTCGGCAAGGGACAGATGGACCAGGCCTTCGAGAAGGCGGCCATGAGCCTGCCGCTCAACGTCGTCTCGGAGCCGGTGCTGTCGCAGTTCGGGTACCACCTGATCAAGGTGGAAGGCCGGACCGGCGGCAAGGTGAAGGCCCGCCACATCCTGATTCCCATCGAGATCACCGGCCAGCACCGCAACGACCTCGACGCCCGGGCCGACCAGTTCGAGGCCCTCGCGGCCGGCAAGCTCGACCCGGCCGCCCTCGACACCGCCGCGCGCGCCCTCGGCCTCACCGTGGGCGCGGTCAACCCGCTGCAGCAGGGCAGCCGCGCGCAGATCGGCTTCCAGGTGATCCCCGACGCCGGCGTCTGGGCCTTCCAGGCCGCCAAGGGCGAGACCAGCCCGGTCATCGAGGTGGATTACGCCTACTTCATCTTCCGCCTCGACAGCACCCAGGCCGAGGGCGTGCCGCCCTTCGACGCCATCAAGGCCGATGTCGAGGCCGCGGCGCGCGACGAGAAGAAGATCGCCCAGGGCGGAGCGTGGCCGAGGCGCTGGTCCGCCGCGTGGGCGAGGGCAGCACCCTGGAGCAGGCGGCCCGTGCCGTCGGCGCCAACTACCAGGTGCTCGGCCCCTTCACCCGCATCAACCCGCCGATCCGCGACACCCGCGTGGTGGGCGCCGCCTTCGGGCTCGAGGTCAACAAGCTGAGCGGCATCATCGCCAACGACCAGCTGTACTACGTCATGCGCGTCACCAAGCGCGAGCCGGCCGACTCGGCTGCCTTCCTCAAGGATTACGATCCCTTCCGCGCCCAGCAGGTCCGGCTGGCGCGCCAGGACCGGGTCCGCAGCTACCTCGAGGCGCTCGAGACCTCGGCCAAGGTCGAGGACAACCGCGCGCAGATCTTCCGCACCGCCGCCCAGGCGGAGGCGGCGCAGCCGGCCACCAGCAGCCGCTAGCCCCAGGGACCGGACGCACGGACGGGCGGCGCGCACCTCGCGGTGCGCGCCGCCGTCGGCATTCCGGGGCCTGCTGCCGCTTACTGCGACAGGCGCTTGGGGCCGCCCTCGTTGCTGGGCGGCTGGGTGCCGCGCTGGTCGATCTGCCGCGACTGCGGCGCCCCGCTGTCGGGGCCGGTCACGGCGTCGCTCGCCTCGTTGATGCTCTTCTTGAACTCGCGGATCCCCTTGCCGAACGACGCCCCGATCTCCGGCAGCCGCTTGGCGCCAAAGACCAGGAGGATGATCACCATGATGAGGAGGATCTCGGGAAATCCCAGGTTGCCGAACATGGTCCTACCCCCGCTAGAAGAGTGAGCGCGCGATCCAGTAGGCGATGATGACGCCCAGGATCGCGAGCGGCGAGACGTTCACGGCGAATGGCCCGAGCGTGAGGCTGACCACCAGCAGGTCGAGCGAGAACGGGCCGGCGCTCGCACTGGCCGTAAAGGTAAACACCTGCTTGGCGACGCTGTCGGGCAGCATCGCCTTCACCAGGGCGTTGAGGAAGCCGCCGAAGATGAAGCCGGCGACCAGCACCGCCAGGTGGAACCCGGGACGCCGCGGTCCGCTCGCCATCAGCGCCGCCGGTCCAGGACGTAGGTGATGCTGTCGCGGAGCGTCTCCCGGGCCGGACTGGGCGGCAGCTCGTCGAGCGCCTGGTCGGCGCCCTCCGCCAGCCGCTGCCCGCGGCCCCGCGCGTAGTCCAGCCCGCCCGCCTCCGCCACCAGCGCGATGACGCGGGAGATCTGGGTGTCGTCCGGCTCCGCGGTCTTCATGAGCGAGGCCACCTCGGCGCGCGCGGCCGGGGTCAGCCGGTCCAGCGCGTAGATCAGGGGCAGCGTCACCTTGTGCTCCCGGAGGTCGTTGCCCGAGGGCTTGCCGGTCACCGTCTCCTGCTCGGTGTAGTCGAGCAGGTCGTCCACGATCTGGAAGGCCATGCCGAGCTGCTCGCCGAAGCGGCGCAGCGCGTCGCGCTCGCGGGCGCCGGCGCGGAGCGCCCCGAGCTCGCACGCGGCGGAGAGCAGCGACGCGGTCTTGGCCTTGATGAGCAGGTCGTACTCGTACTCCGAGAAGTCGAGCGGCTCGTGCGCCATCAGCTGGCGCATCTCGCCCACGGTCATCTCGTTGGTGACCCGGGCCATCACCCGCATGGGCTCGAGGTCGTCCAGCCGGGTCAGCTCCACCATGGCGCGCGAGTACAGGTAGTCGCCCATGATGACCGACACCTGATGGCTGAACAGCGCGTTGATGGTGGGCATGCCGCGGCGGAGCACCGAGTGGTCCACCGAGTCGTCGTGCACCAGGGTGGCGAGGTGCGTCAGCTCGATGACCGCGGCCAGCCGCTCGGCGCGCGCATCCTGCGCCCCGCTCGCCTCCTCGGCGAGCAGCAGCAGCGTGGGCCGGAACATCTTCCCCTGCATCTGCAGCAGGTGGCCGTTCACCTCGCTGATGAGCGGGAAGTCGCTCGCCACGGAGCGGCGGAGCTCGTGCTTCACCTTCTCCAGGCGGGCCTGCACCCCGGCCTGCAGGCTGGCGAGCGTCACGCCGGCGGCGGGCGTCCTCACCGGGCCCGTCCCGCGCTCAGCTTGGCCATCCGGGACCCGGCATCCATGAAGCCGATGTCCACCGCCAGCACCCGCTCGAAGGTCGGGATCGCGAGTTCCACCTTGCCTTGCGCCTCCTGCGACCGGCCCAGCCAATAGATGAGGCCGATCTGTTCGTCGTCCGTGGCACCGAGACTCTCCACCGCCCGGCGCAGGATCGCCTCGGCGATCGCGTACTGGCCCTTCTCGTAGAACGCCGTGCCGAGCGCCTCGGAGGTCTTGAGCCGCCCCTCGGGCGCGCGCAGCGCCTTCTGGAACTCGGCGATCGCCTCGTCCAGCAGGCCCATCTCCTTGAAGGCCACGCCCAGGTCGTAGTGCGACTGGAAGTCCTCGGCGTCGATGTTCTCGTCGATGCCCTTCTTGAAGGCCGAGAGCATCTCCTGGAAGTCCTTCTGCTCGTCGCCGGTGGGGGCCTCCTCGCCCTCCACCCGCATGCGGGTGTCCTTGACCTTCTCGTCCTCGAGGACCAGGGCGCCCAGGTCCATGAAGTCGCCAGCCAGGGCGGACTCCATGGGGCGGGACTGGCGCTTGGGCGGCGCCGGGGGCGGCGGCGGCGGGATGGGGGCCGCCAGCATGGCCTCCACGGCTTCCTCTCCCGCCTCGGCAAGGTCCGAGAGATCCTCCGGCGCGGAGGCTGCAGGCGTGGCCGGGGCCACCGATTCCGGTTCAGGCTCCACGGGCGCGGGGGCCGGGGTCGGCTCCTCGGGCGGGGCCAGCGAATCGAGCGCAGCGAGCGCGCGCTGGTTGCCGGGGTCGTGATCGGCCACGCGGCGGTAGACGGCCAGCGCCTTGTCGAGCGCGCCCACACGGAGCAGCGAGTCGGCGAGCTCCAGGTAGGCGTCGATCAGCTTGGAGCGCTCACCGCTGCGGAAGGCGATCTCCACCCGCTTCTGGTGATACCGCACCCCGCTCGGGTCCAGGCGGATGAGCACCAGCACCAGCCCGTCCGCCCGCTCCCAGTCCTCGCGGGACTCGTAGCCGGCCAGCGCCAGCTCGAGTTCCTCCTGGCCGCGCGCCTGCTCGCCCGCACCGACCAGCGCCTCCCCAAGGGCGCGATGCGCCTCGGGATCGTCCGGGTCCTCCAGCACCCGGTCCTCGAGCTCGCTGATGCTCGGCGTGGCCGGCCCACCCAGGTCGATGAACCCGATTCCCTCGGCCTCGGCCGCCGCCGCCTCATCCGGCAGGGCGTCGAGGAGCGGCAGCCCCTCGTCGGCGGGCGTGCCGGCGTCGATCAGCTCGAGACCCGCCATCCGTTCCGGCGGCGCGAACGCCTCGGTCTCCGGCGGGCCGTCCTCTCCGAGGCCAAGGCCGAGGTCCTCGGCGTACTCGGGCTCGCTGTCGAGCGGCTCCGGCACCACGACGTCGTCGGGCACCAGCGGCTCGAAGCCGGCCAGCGGCTCCGGCTCGCTCACCCGCTCCAGCTCCAGCTCCATGCCGCCCATGGTGATGTCCACCGAGTCGGCCACGGGCTGGTCCAGCTCCAGCCCCTCCAGCGGAGCGATGGCGGCGTCCTCGAGCCCCTCCACCTGGGTGGGCTCGAAGCCCAGCGTCCTCGCCACCTCGCCCGAGGCGGTGGCCTCCAGTCGCGCCTCGTCAGAGAGCGGCTGCACCGACTCGAGGTCGAGCGGCTCGTCGGAGAGGCTCGAGGTCTCGATGGTGAGCGGCCCCGAGGTGTCGATGAGGGGCATCGGCTCCGGCTCGGGGGCCGGCGCCTCCACCGTGGCGCCGACGTCGAGCAGCGGGATGCCGGCCGGGGGCGTCGGGGCCTTGGCGGCGGGCGGCGGGGTCACCGCGCGCGTCTTCCGGCTCCCCGGGCCGCCCGGCGCCGGGGCGGCGGGGCGCGCCCCACCCGGGGAGAACTTGGGGACATCCGCCCCGGTGTCCAGGAAGACGAGGTCGCCGGAACGCGGCTTCCCCGCCGGCTTCGGCGCCTCCGCCGGGAGCGACGGCGCCGAGGTGGCGCCGCCCTCGGCGTCCAGCGCCTGCAGGCGCATCATGGTCTTCCGCGCGCCGATGGTGTCGCCCCGGGCCTCGAGGTCGCTCGCCAGCTTCTCCAGCTGCTCCCGCGCCTCGGCGTTGCGCGAGGAGGCGCGCAGCAGCTCCGAGAGCATCAGCCGGATTTCCTTGTTGCCGGGGAACTGGTCGGCGAAGTCCTTCACGGCCTTGAACGCGTCGTCCAGCTGGTTGAGCGTGTTCATCCGCTCGAGGTACTCCAGCAGGTTCTTCTTGGCCTCGATGACGACGTTCTTGCGGGCGTGGAGGTGCGCGAGCTTCAGGTAGGTCTGGATCCGGCCGGGATTGACCCGCAGGATCTTGCCGCACAGGGCGATGGCGTTGTTGTAGAACCCCTGCTCGCCGTACAGGTCGGCGGCCCGCTCATAGGCCTGGACCGCGGCGCCGGGCTCGTTGGCCTTGAGGTAGAGGTCGCCGATGCGGTTGTACACCGAGAGGTCGGGGACCGGGTCGTGCCCGGCCTCGAACTCCCGGATAGCCTGCAAATAGACCTCGATGGCCCGCCGCCATTCCTCCTTCTGCTCGTACTTCCGGGCCGTCTCTTTGAGCTTCTCGAAGTTCATCCGGCGCGGCGGGTTGAGGGGGTGAAGCCCTATGAAATACCGGGACTTAGAAGATACCGGCCCCTAAGACCCCTAGCAAGCCAAACCGGGCGCGGGATCGAGCGCCCCAGCCCCGATCAGGGCCGCCAGCCGCTCCAGGTCCGGGGCGGGTGGCCGGTCCTCCGCGAGGGGGGGAACGCCGTCCGCGGCACGAATCCGCCGGAACAGCCCCTCCACCCCCCGACCGGGCCGCAGCGGCCGGAGCAGGTCCAGCGCCTGCGCCCCGCACAGGAACTCGGCCGCCACCACCCGCCGGGCGTTGTCGAGGATCCGCCGGGCCTTCTGGGCGGCCGCCATGCCCATCGGCACGAAGTCCTCCTGATTGGCATCGGTCGGAATGGACCCGATGCTGGCGGGCATGGCCAGCGCCCGCGATTCCGCCACCAGGGAGGCCGCCGTGATCTGGACCATCATGAAGCCGGAGGAAAGTCCGGGGTCGGCCGTGAGGAAGGCGGGAAGCCCCTGTGAAAGATCGGGATTGACCAGCCGCTCCACCCGCCGCTCCGCGATGGCCTGCAACGTCACCAGACTGATGGCCAGGAAGTCGAGCGCCTGCGCCACCGGCTGGCCATGGAAATTCCCGCCCGAGAGCACGTCGCCGTTGTCGAAGACCAGCGGGTTGTCGGTCGATGCGTTCAGCTCGGCCAGCGCCACCTCACGCGTAAACCGGATGGCATCGGCCACGGCACCAAGCACCTGGGGGGTGCAGCGCAGGCTGTAGGCGTCCTGCACCCGGTCGTCATTCTCGCGGTGCGACTCGCGGATCTCGCTCGCCTCGAGCAACCCGCGCATCAGCTCCGCGGCGCGGACCTGGCCGGGATGCGGGCGGGCGGCGTGGATCCGAGGATCGAGCGGGGTGGGTGTCCCGCGGAGCGCCTCCAAGCTCATGGCCGCCGCACCCACCGCGCTGCGCCATAGCACTTCGGCATCGTTGACCAGCAGGGCGAGGAGCGCGGTCTGCGCCTGGGTCCCGTTGATGAAGCTGATCCCTTCCTTCGGTGCAAAGCGGAACGGAGCAAGACCTGCCGCCCGGAGCACCTCGCCGGCGGGGGCCGCGACACCCTGCCCCAGCACCGCCCCCTCCCCGATCAGCGCCATGGCGATGTGACTGAGGGGCGCCAGGTCGCCGCTCGCGCCGACGCTGCCCTGCTCCGGCACCAGTGGGACGATCCCGGCGTTGAAGAGCGCCACCAGCGCCCGCACCAGGTCGGGACGCACCCCGCTCGTGGGCCGGAGCAGCACGTTGGCGCGGAGCAGCATCGCGGCGCGCACCACATCGGCCGGCAACGGTTGGCCCACACCGGCGGCGTGGCTCCGGATCAGGTTCACCTGGAGCTGGTCCAGCTTGTCGGCCGGGATGCGGACGTTGGCAAGCTTCCCGAAGCCGGTGTTGATGCCGTAGATGGTATCGCCGCGGCTCATCGCGGCCTCGACCAGCGCCCGGCTGGCCCCAAGGGCGGCCACGGCTGCGGGATCGAGGGAGAGCGTTGCACCAGGAGTCCGGGCCACCGCCACGACATCGGCGATCGACAGCGTGCGGCCGGTGAGCACGAGGGGAGTGGAAGCCATGGCGGGAACGTAGCCACGCCGTCCCGGGCCGTGCCAGTGACCCGAACGACGAACGGGGCGGCACCCCTGAGGGTACCGCCCCGTCCCTGCCCTGCCCTGCACTCAGTTGGCCGCGACCACGATCAGTTCGGGGTTGCCCGGGTCGGTCTGGAAGCCCCAGTCGAGGATCAGGAAGTTCTGCCCCACGTGGCTCACCCGCACCGACGCGTAGCGCGCAAACCCGTCGCCCCCGTCCATCTCGAAGACGTAGCCCCAGCCGGGCAGCGCCTCGATCCCGTTGCGGCCATAAGTGGCGTTGGGCGCCACGTCGATGTCCGTCAGGTCCGCCACGGGGGCGTTGCCGTAGACCAGCACGCCGGTCCCGCTCCGCACCGGCGTGAGGAAGAGCGCCCCCGCCTGGTCCCGCTCCACGCTGAAGTCGATGCTCGCCAGCGACCCCGCCTGCACCAGCCCGATCTCGTTCGGGTCCGCCCGGCCGTCGTGGTCCAGGTCGTTCCAGAACCGCATCCCGCTCCCCGCATCCTGCGCCTGACGGGCGTAGACCACCACATTGCGTGCGTCGGGCCGGGGCGTATCGCTCCGGATGGGTGACCAGAGGCTCTCGAAACCCTCGATGCTCACCGCCGACACCGCGAAGCAGCGCGACACGCCGTTGGTGAGCGCCCCGGCCACGAATTCCGGCGCCACCGTGGTCCCCTCGAGGGCCCACGCGCTGCCACACAGGCCGGCGTCGAGGTCGTACGAGGTGCTGTACACCCGGTACTCGCGGAAGCCGGCCGGCTCGTGCTGGAAAGGATTGTCCGACCAGGTGAGCGCGATGGCGCCGTCGAGGGTGGTGGTGGTCATCGTGGTGGGCTTCTCGAGCGCCAGCCGCTCGTCCACCGTCACCACGTTGCTCGGGCTCGACTCGCCGCCGTCGACGTCCTCGGCGGTCACGTAATACTCGAGGTGCGGGATGCCCTGGTCGTGGAAGCTGTTGGAGGTCGTGCTCCCCCGGAGCCGGAACGACTCGCTGCTCGCGCCGCGCGAATACACGTGCCAGACGGCGAGGTCCGGACTGCCATCGTCGTCCCAATGGAGGAGGACACCGGTCGGTGCGCCCGGGGTCCCGCTGGGTTCCACTTGGTAGGTGAGGTTGCTCGGGGGGTTCAGGAAGGTCCCGCCACCCACGATCTCATTGTCGGTGCAGGCCGCGAGGAGGAAGAGCGGCCCAGCCAGCCACAAGCGACGCATTGGTTTCAGCTCCGGAAGGGGGTCCGGAGGGGGGTAATGCAGGGATGATGCCAAACCGCCACTTTGATTCAAGTGCTTTACTGACAAGCACTTGAGAAAAATGCCGGTTTGCAAAATTTCGCTCGCGAAGAGCGCCGCGATCGAAAAGGTGGCGCGCGGGCGCGGCCTCAGCGCTCGATCGAGGTCTGGTTGTAGTCGAACTTGATGTCCGGCAGGTCGGACAGGTACACGGAGAAGAAGAAGGCGAAGTTGCCGTTGGGATTCCGCACGAAGTTGAACCCCGCCCGCCACTCGTGCAGCACCCGCTCCAGTCGCACCGTCTGCGACTCGAACTCCCCGTCCGTGATGTTGTACTGGCTGCTCCAGGAGACGCTCCAGAACGGGGTCGGGGCAAAGCTGGTGCTGAAGCCCAGGCTCTGGCGCTCGTTGCCGCGGTCGGTCCGCTGGCGGGAGAGGCTGTAGTTGAAGTTGGCGGTGAAGCGCTTGTTGGTGCTGAGGCCCAGCTGCTGGTCACTCCCGCCAAAGAAGGATGGCGGCCGCCCGAAGCGGCTCTGGCCCGCCACGTAGCTCGGCGGCGGCGCCTCCTCGCGCCCGCGGGTGCTGTCCTTCCTGGCCAGCCCGAAGATGCCGAGGAAGGAGCGGACCGTGCTCCCCGAGATGGCGAAGCTGGCGGTGACGCCCTGCAGGAAGGGGTTGAAGCGGGCGCTGTCGGTGCCGACGGTGCCTTTCCAGAGGTCGTGGGTGAGGGCCAGGTTGAACCCCGGCAGGAGGTCGGACTGGAACTGGTTGCTCACCGTCTGGGTGCGCCAGCCGGTCTTGCCCGGCTGCTTGGCCTGTTCGAAGTCGTACTGAATGCTGCTGGTCTGGATGCCGAGGATGCGGTACTTCCTCGCCTGGGTGGCGTCGCTGGTGTCACCGGGGGCGCGGCGGAGCTTGCCCTCGAAGTTCTGCGACAGGCCGACGCTCAGGAGCTGGGTCGGGTCGCTCCGGAGGCGGGGTGTCGAGCCGGCGGGGGTCACCGCCTGGGCGTACTCGCGATTGACGCTGGCCGCGGGGCTGTAGCTGTAGTTGACCGTGGGCGCCACGCTGTGCCGGATCCGCTCAAAGGAGGCGACGCCGGGGAAGAAGCCGAAGAACGTCGGTGCCACGGACAGGCCCAGGCTGGCGCGCTTGCCCTGCCGCACCCAGTCCCCGCCGGTGCGCTGGTTCCGCACCATGAAGGCGCCGGAGGTCGAGTTGGTGATGCCCAGGGTGGGCTGGAGCTTCCAGCTGCTGCTGAACAGCGTGGGGAGGTTGATGCCGGTGTCCCAGTTGAGCTCGCTCGAGAAGTCGCCCACCGTGGCCTGGTTCACGGTGATGGAGTCGGTCGGGTCGGGGGTCGAGGGGTCCGGGATCTTCTGGGAGGCGATGATCGTGGGCGCCGTGGTCTTCCGGTCGGTGTAGCCGAAGCTGTTGCGCCAGTTGAAGCCGCCCACCCGGAGCGGCGTGTCGAAGTTGACCACCGTGTTCCGGCTGTCCCGCGTGCGCGAGAGGGTGTCGAGCCCGCCCCCGGGGCGGGTGATGATCAGCACCCGGGCGTCGGTCACCGGGAAGTTGCTCTCGAAGCTGTTGCGGACGCTCAGGCCCGGCGACCAGGTGACGTTCGACGACAGGTCGATGGGCTTGGGCGAGACGGCGAGCGAGGGGAGCTCCATCGACACGCTCTCGTCCGAGAGGTTCTGGCGCCGGTTGCCGCCGATGGCCACCGAGCCCCAGTTGAAGCGCCGGGTGAAGTTGGCCGAGCTCACGATCTGCTGGGTGGAGGCCACCGGGTCGATGGCGTTCCGCCGCTGGACGAACCCGCTCGAGGCGTAGTTGAAGGTGAGGTTCAGCGTGGTGTTGAGGCTGAAGCTCTGGCGGTGGTCCCAGCGGATGTTGGTGGAGCGCCGGCCGGTGTTCTCCACCGTGCGCCGGTAGCCGAGGCTGCCCGTCATGAACCGGTCGAGCCAGCGGTACTGGCCCGCGGCGCCGTACTCGACGTAGCGGTTGGAGAACCAGTCGAGCTTGGCCGTCACGTCGAAGAAGTCGTTCGGCGCCCAGTAGTAGCCGATGTTGGTGATCTGCCGGTTGTACCCCGGGTCCTGGCGCACGATGTCGTTGAGCCCGAAGCGCGGGATGAGGATGCCCGAGCGCCGCCCGGTGCGCGCATCCTGGAACACGAACGGCAGCCAAAGCACCGGCACGTCGCGGATGTAGAGCACGGCCGGCCGCGCCACCATCACGGTCTTGGAGATCCACTTCACCTCGCGCGCGGAGAAGTGGTAGTGGGGCTCCGGCAGGTCGCAGCTGGTGATCTCGCTCTCGGAGGCGTAGAGGCGCGCGGCGCTCGAGTCCTGCGCCAGGTTGCCGCGGAGGAACCAGTCGGTGGCGTCCTGCTTGAAGGTGGTGAGCGCCCCCGAGACGATGCCTCGGCGGATGCAGGTGTTGTAGCGGATGCCGCCGATGCCGGTGAGCACCGTCTCCTGGTCGAAGAGGGCCGGGTCGCCGGTGGCGCGGATGAGGCAGTCGGACTCCTGGTACAGGATGGAGTCGGCCTCGAGGTGCGTGGTGCCGCGCTTGGTGCCCGCCTCGCCGCGCAGGATGATGCGGCGCTCCTGCGCGAAGACGATCGCGGAGTCGCTGCGGAACCGGGTGGCGCTGTAGCCCGGCCGCTCCAGCAGGCGCTCCATGAGCGTGTCGCCGGTGGCGAACGGGTGCCGGGGCTCGGTGGGGAGCCCGAGGCGGCGGGCGGTGGCGGTGTCCACCGCCTGGCCCGGCCGCACCAGCGAGTCGCGCCCGAGGCTGTCCCGCCCCACGCGGCGGGTGGTGTCCTGCGGCACGGGACGCCCGGTCCGGCTCGGCACCTGCTGGGCCGAGACGCCGGCGGCCCCGCCGGCGAGCAGCAGCAGCAGGAGCCCGGCCGGCGGCCGCGGCGCGGGAGACCTTCCGGCGGTGCGCCACCCAGGAGCCGAGGTAGCCCAACTCGTAGAGCAGCAGCAGCGGCACCATCACCAGGATCATGGACAGCACGTCCGTGCCCGGCGAGAGGACGGCGCCCCGATGGCCGAGAGCACCACGGCGAAGCGGCGGAAGCGGGTGTAGGTGGCCGGCTCGGTCACCCCGAAGGCGGTGAGCATCACCATGAGGAGCGGGATCTCGAAGGCGATCCCCATGCTCAGCATGATCTGCAGCACGAACGAGAAGTACTCCTCGTACGTGATGAGGATGGCCAGCCCCTCGGTCTGGAAGCTGAACAGCACGGGCAGCGAGAGCGGCAGCAGCGCCGCGTACCCCACCACGCAGCCCGCGAGGAACAGGAGGGTGCCCACGAGGAGCGCCGGCAGCGCCGCGCGCTTTTCCTTCTCGTAGAGCGCCGGCGCCAGGAAGCCCCAGACCTGGAAGACGATGAAGGGGGAGACCGCGATGAGCCCCACGAGCAGCGACAGCTTGAGCACGATCATGACCGGCTCGGTGGGGCTCGTCACGGTGAGCTTCCCGCCGGTCACCTTGAGGTAGGGGGCGATGGGCGCCGCCAGCAGGCTCACCAGCTGGAAGCGGTTCCACACCCAGAGCCCCACCGCAAACCCGGCGATGAGCGCCAGCACCACCCGCACGAGGCGGGCGCGGAGTTCCTCGAGGTGCTCGAGGAATGGCATTTCCGCGCCGGGGCCGGTCATCGTGTTGTCAGGCGAGGGCGATCAGCGCGCGGGCGTCTTCAGGCGGTCGCGGGCCAGGGCCGCTTCGTCGGAGCGGGGGTAGTCGCGGACCACGCGCGTGAAGAAGCCGCGGGCGGCCTCGAGGTCCTTCTTGCGCTCGGCCAGCAGGCCCAGCTTGTAGAGGGAACTCGCGGCCCGGGGCGACTGCGGGAAGTCGGCGACGATCGCTGATGGTCGCCGCGCCGAATCCAGGACTCGGCGGCGAAGGTCTCGCCCAGGAAGTAGGTGGCGTCCAGGACCTTTCGTGCCGCGGGTACTGGCGCAGCAGCTCGCGGAAGCCCATGCGGGCCGTGCCGGGACTGCCCCGGCGCAGCTGCTGCAGGCTGGCGGAGTAGATCTGCTCCGCCGAGGGGGCGCCCGGCGCCGGCGCCGCCACCTCGGGCGCGCCCGCGGGGGCCGCACTGTCGGTGGGTGCCTGGGCCGTCACGGCCCAG
>JBGAOL010000030.1:0-17548 GCA_044221825.1 Gemmatimonadales bacterium | reverse complement strand
GGTGCTGCAGGCGCTGCCCTCGTTCCTCCCCGCCATCGTGGCGCCGCCCGGCGGCGCCATGCCGCGCCCCTGGGACCCGGGCGATGCCACCAAGCTCCTCACCGGCATCACCTTCGCCGGCCTTGGCGGGTTCTGGATCCTGCTGTACAGCTACTGGCTGCTCGAGAAGGGCACGGGCATGGGCACCTATCGCGCGCACATCCACGGCGCGAGTGGCGGGCCCGCCGAGACGGCCGAGCATGGGGAGCTGACGCCGGAAGACAGCGCGGATGGCCGCGCCACCTGGAGCCGCTGGCGGCGCTACCTCACCGCCGACGCGCTCATCGGCATCATCGGCAACCTCTTCACCACGCTCATGACCTGCCTGCTGGCCTGGGCGCTGCTCTTCCCGAAGGGACTCCTGCCGCAGGACTACGAACTGGCCGTGGTGCAGGCGCGCTTCTTCGAGGTGAGCTGGGGGCCGGTGGGCAAGCTCCTCTTTCTCCTCGTGGCGGCGCTGTTCCTCACCGACACCTGGCTGGCCACCGTGGACGGCGTGAGCCGGATGCAGGCGGACATCATCCGCACCGTCTTCCCGGATTCGCGCGCCAGCCGGCAGCAGTGGTACTGGCGCTGTATTGCCGCACTCACGGCCATCACCTGCGTCACCATGGCGCTCGAGGCGCCGGGACCGCTCATCCTGCTCTCCGCGGTGATCGGCTTCGTGGGGACGGTGATCTTCCCCGCGGCGCTGTTCCTGCTCAACTACCGTCACCTCCCCGCACGCGTCCCCGCCTGGGCGCGCCCCCCACTCCGCTTCGCGGTGCTGCTCGGCGTGAGCTTCGCGGCATACCTGGCGCTGGCGCTGTTCTATGCGGCGTCGCTGGCGGGGTGGTCGTTCGGCGGCTAGCGCTCAGGCGCCGAGGCGCTCGGCCTCGGCCATGGCGGCTTCCCAGGCCTTGTAGGCCTTGGTGAGCGCCGCCTTCTGCTGCTCGAGCTGGGTGGCCAGCTCGCGCGCGCGGGTGGTGCCGGCGGGTGTGGCGTAGAGATCGGGCGCGGCGAGGTCGCCGGTGAGCCGCGCCACCTCTCCCTCGAGCTTGCCCACCTGCGCTTCCGCCTGCTCCACGGCGCGGCGCGCGGCGCGCTGCGCGGAGGCGTCGGCCTTGCGGGTGCCGGGTTCGGCCTTGGCGGCGGCCTTGGCCTGTTCCTTCTCCCGGGCGCGCCGCTCCTGCTCCGCCTCACGCGCCCTGGCCTCCTCGGCCTTCTGGCGCTCGTACTTGGTGGCCTCCCACTCGTCGAAGCCGCCGTCGAAGTCGGTGACCTTCCCGTCCTCCAGGTTCCAGACCCGGGTGCAGAGCGCGGTGAGGAGCGCGCGGTCGTGGCTGACCAGCAGCACGCTCCCCTCATAGCGCTCCACCGCATCCTCCAGCGCCTCGATGGACTCCACGTCGAGGTGGTTGGTGGGCTCGTCGAAGACCAGGAGGTTGGCGTGCGTCAGCGTCATCATGGCGAGCGCCACGCGCGCCAGCTCCCCCCCGGAGAGGCCACTCGCCTTCCGGAACTGCTCGTCGCCGGAGAAGTCGAAGCGGCCGAGGTGGTCCATGACCTGGCCGCGGGTCCAGGTGGGCCGCATGTCGTGGATGATGTCGAAGAGCGCCTTGTCGCGCGGCACCTGGCTCATGTCCTGGCGATAGACCTCGACGTCGATGCTGTCGCCGAGGCGGATGGTGCCGCCCGAGGCGGGGCGGTCGCCGAGGAGCGTGGCGAGGAAGGTGGACTTGCCGGCGCCGTTCGGGCCCACGAGGCCGAGCACGTCCCCGCGCCGCATGACGCCGCTGAAGCGGTCGAGGAGGACGCGGTCGCCGATGGCCACGGAGAGCTTGTCGGCCACGATGACCTGGTCGCCGCCGCGGCCGCTCGACTTGAAGCGGACGGCCATCGCGGCCTCGTCCTGGATGGGCGAGGAGAGGCGGGGGAGGCGCTCGAGACGGCGGCGCCGGCCCTTGGCCTGCGCCGTCTTCTGCCCCGCGATGTTCCGCGCGATGAAGTCCTCTTCCTTGGCGATGACCTTCGACTGCTTCTGGAAGGCGCGGCCCTGGGCCAGCCGCCGCTCGTCGCGCTGGCGCACGAAGTCGGCGTAGCCGCCGGTATAGCTGAAGGCGGTCCCGCCCTCGATGTGGAGGACGTGGTTGCAGACGGCGTCGAGGAAGGCGCGGTCGTGGCTGATGATGAGCGCCGCCGCGTCGAGCCCCTTGAGGTGCCCCACCAGCCAGTCGGTGGTGGCGAGGTCCAGGTGATTGGTGGGCTCGTCGAGCAGCAGCAGGTCGGCGTCGGTGACGAGCTGGCAGGCGAGGCCCAGGCGCCCGCGCTCGCCGCCGCTCAGGGTGGTGAGCCGCTGGGTCTTGGCCAGCTCGGGATCGAAGCCGAGGCCGTGGAGCACGCCGCTCACGCGCGCTTCCATCTCGTAGCCGCCCTCGCGGCGGAAGCGCTCGAGGTCCCGGTCGTAGCGGTTCAGGTGATCCTGGGTGAGCCGCTCGCCGAGCGCGGCGATGGCCTCGCCCTGCTCCTGGAGCGAGTGCTCCAGCTTGAGCAGGTCGGCGAACGGCGCGCAGGCCGCATCCCAGACCGTCTCCGCGCCGGCGAAGTCGCGATGCTGGTCCAGCACGGCCATGCGGAGCCCGGGCATCCGGGCCACGTTGCCGGCCGAGGGGTCCTGGTCGCCGGTGATGACGCGGAAGAGCGACGTCTTCCCCGACCCGTTCCGCCCGATGAGCCCCCACCGGTCGCCGGCGGCGATGATGCACTGGACGTCCTTGAGGATGACGTCGGCGCCGTACTGGATGGCGATGCTGGCGAGGGAAACGAGAGTCACGGTCGGCCGGGCAAAAGGGTGGCGTGGAGGCGGGAATGTAACCGCCCGACCATCGGGGCGCCGGGGCCCGCCCGCCCTACGCCCGCAGCCGCCGGCTCGGCTTGTAGGGGAAGATGTCCACGATCTCGCCCTGCTCCGCGAGCCGCTGCATGTGGCGCCAGTAGTCCACGGTCAGCAGGTCGCCGTGGGCCTCGAGGAAGGCCTGGCCCACCCGCCCGGGGAGCGTCAGGAAGGCGCGGAACTCCTCGGGGAAGATGTCGTGCTCGCCGACGGAGAACCACGGCTCGGCCGAGTACTCGTCATCGTCGTGGCGGGCCTGGGGGATGGCGCGGAAGTGACACTCGGTGAGGAGGCAGAGCTCGTCGTAGTCGTAGAAGATGACGCGCCCGTTCCGGGTCACGCCGAAGTTCTTGAGCAGCATGTCGCCGGTGAAGATGTTGGCGGCGGCGAGGTCCTTGATGGCCTGGCCGTAGTCGAGCACCGCGTCGAGGGCGCGCGCCTCGTCCACCTGCTTCAGGTAGACGTTGAGCGGGGTCACCCGGCGCTCGGTGTAGAGGTGGCGGACCACCACGCGGTCGCCATGGGCGCGCAGCATGGTGGGGCACTCCGCCTCGAGCTCCGCCAGGACCTCGGGGTGGAAGCGGGCGCGCTCGAACTCGAGCTCCTCGAACTCCTGCGCATCGGCCAGCCGGCCCACGCGGTCGCGCACGAAGACCAGCCGGTACTTTTCCATGACCTGCGCCCGCGTGGTCTGCTTGGGCGGCCCGAAGCGGTCCTTGATGATCTTGAACACCACGTTGAGCGAGGGCATGGCGAAGACCGCCATCACGAGGCCCTTGTCGCCCTCGGCCACCTCGAAGCGGGCGTCGTTGGCCTGCATGTGGCGGAGCAGCGCCCGCACCAGCTCGGTCTTGCCGTGCTTGTGGAAACCAAGTGACGTGTAGAGCTCGTCGAGCGGCTTCCGGGGCATGAGGGTGCGCAGGAACTCCACCAGTGCCCGCGGACACTCCGCCTCGACCTGGAAGTAGGAGCGCGTGAAGGAGAAGACGACGCTCACCTCGTCCGACGTGAGCAGCACGGCGTCCACCCGGATGCCGCGCTCGTCGTGGACCAGCGGCAGCACCACGGGGATGAGGAGCCCCGGCGCCACGAGGCGGCCCACCAGGTAGGCGCCCTTGTTGCGGTAGAACGGCATGGGGTAGAGCTCGAGCGCCTCGGGGGCCGGCGTGCGCGGCCGGCGGGCCAGCTCCTCCGCCACCACCCGCGCCAGGCGATGGGCATCCTCACCGAGGCCGGGGTACTGCGCGGCGAAGGGCAGCTGCGCCAGCGCCGCGTGGAACATCATCTCGAGCCCCTGCCCGGGAATCCGGCGGATGCCGGGGCCGGTGAGTGGCGGGGGGAGGACCTGGAAGTCGCGGTCGTCGCAATAGACGCCCGCCTCGGGACCCACCGCGCGGAGCACCTGGCGGACCACCGAGTTGAAGAACGTGAGCGCCAGCTCGGCGTCGGTCCGCTCGCGGGCCAGGCGGTGGTAGGCCTCACGCAGCACCCGCCAGAAGGCGAGGTCGGCGGTGGCGTCGCCCCGGGTGCGGCGGAGGTCCTGCACGCACCACTGCACGAACTGGCGATAGAGCGTGAGCCGCTCGGCGGCGTCCTGCTGGCCGCCGCGCCAGTCGCGCGTGAGGAAGCGGCCCTCCGCCCGGCGCGTCACCAGGCGGAACTGCGCCTGGTGGGCATCGAAGACGGCCAGCATCGCGTGCGCGGATTCCATGGCCCGGGATTGCCGGGCGAGGGAGTCGCGTAAGGCGGCGGCGGGATCGCTCATCGGGCGAGGCGGCGTATATTGGGAGACCTGCAGGACCGGCCGGCCGCGGGCTGCCAGTCCCGCCCGGCCCGCCACCAGCTTCCTCCCCAACTTACCCGAGGCCCCGCCCCATGCCTACGCCTCCGCGCTTCGACACCCTCGTCCCCCCGACCACCGGCGACGCCATCACCATGGCCGGCGGCAAGCTCGTGGTCCCGGACCGCCCCATCCTCCCCTTCATCGAGGGCGACGGCACCGGCCCCGACATCTGGCGCGCGTCGCAGCACGTCTTCGACGGGGCGGTGAAGAAGGCCTACGGCGGGAAGCGGCAGGTGGTCTGGCTCGAGGTGCTGGCGGGGGAGAAGAGCCGCGACAAGCTCGACAGCTGGCTCCCCGACGACACGCTCCGCGCCATCGACCATTACCTGGTGGGGATCAAGGGCCCGCTCACCACGCCGGTGGGTGGCGGCTTCCGCTCGCTCAACGTGGCGCTGCGGCAGAAGCTCGACCTCTACGCCTGCGTGCGGCCGGTGCGCTGGTTCACCGGGGTGCCGAGCCCGGTGAAGCAGCCCGAGCTCGTGGACATGATCATCTTCCGCGAGAACACCGAGGACATCTACGCCGGCATCGAGTACAAGGCCAAGGGGGAGCAGGCGCAGAAGCTCATCGCGTTCCTACAGCAGGAACTCGGCGCCACCACCATCCGCTTCCCCGGCACCAGCGGCATCGGCATCAAGCCCATCTCCGAGGAGGGGAGCAAGCGCCTCATCCGCTCGGCCATCGACTATGCGGTGCGGCACAACAAGAAGAGCGTGACGCTGGTGCACAAGGGCAACATCATGAAGTTCACCGAGGGCGCCTTCCGCGACTGGGGCTACGAGCTCGCGAAGCAGGAGTACGGCGCGGTGGAGGTGGACGGCGGGCCGTGGTGCAGGCTGCCGAACGGCACCCTCATCAAGGACGTCATCGCCGACGCCTTCCTGCAGCAGATCCTCACGCGCCCCGCCGAGTACGACGTCATCGCCACGATGAACCTGAACGGCGACTACATCTCCGACGCGCTGGCGGCGCAGGTGGGCGGCATCGGCATCGCGCCGGGGGCCAACATCAACTACCTGACGGGCCACGCCATCTTCGAGGCCACCCACGGCACCGCGCCCAAGTACGCCAACCAGGACCGGGTGAACCCGGGCTCGGTGATCCTCTCCGGCGAGATGATGTTCCGCTACCTGGGCTGGGACGAGGCCGCCGACCTCATCATCAAGGGCCTCGAGGCCACGATCGGCCAGAAGCGCGTGACCTACGACTTCGAGCGCCTGATGGCGGGCGCCACGCTGCTCAAGTGTTCGGAGTTCGGTACGGCCGTGGTCGACAACATGGCCTGACACTCGCCACCCCCCCGCGGGCGCACCTGCCTGACAGGTGTGCCCGATTTCCGGTCCCGGTGCTTGACAGCGCCGGGACCGGGGCCTATCTAGGGCCCGCCTCCCCGGCGGGCCGGGGCGCGCCAGCGCCTTCCCGCCAGCTCCACTCGTTCGCCCCGCTCCATCCGTCCCGGCCGCGCACCACCGCCGGCGCTCCACCCGCCACACGCAGGGCAGGCTCGTCCCACCACTTCTTCCGGAGGGCACGTCCATGTCACAGCTCGTCGCACTGTCGCTCAGCCTTGGGTTGCTCGGGGGTGTCGCCACCTTCCTGTTCCTGCAGGTGATGACGCACTACCTGATCTGGGCGGCGTTCCTCGCCTGGGCGTGCTACTTCCACACCGGGGGCACCACCGACGCGCTGCGGAAGACCATCACCTGCAACCTCTTCGGCGCCGCCATGGGCTGGGTGGCCGCCATGCTCCTCGTCACCGTGGCGCCCCCCGGCGCCGTGAGCGCCGCCGTGGTGGTGGCCGTGACCGTCACCGTGCTCTGCCTCGCCGCGCACCTGCCGGCCCTCGGGACGATCCCGGCGAGCGTCTACGGCTACGCCGCGGTCTTCGCCTTCCTCCTCGGCAATCCCGGCGCCAACCTCACGCGCGAGAGCCTCACCACCGCCAGTCCCGCCAACGCCCTGGTGGCCGTGGGCTCCTCGATGATCGTGGGCGCGCTCTTCGGCTTCGCCTCGGGCAAGCTCGCGGGCATGCTGGCCCGCCCAGCCGCCGCGACGGCGGACCCCGCAGCCAAGGCCGCCTGATCCCAGGCACGCCGGCGGCGCCCCGCCCCCGGTGGGCCGCCGGCCGGCGTGGCTATATTCTCACCAACAGGTGATAATATGGCCACTCCGATCCTCCGCACGTCCCCGCTCCCGATGCACCAGCCCTCGCCCGGCCCCGGGCCGCTCGGCCGCACGCTGCCCGTGAACGCACCCGCGCCGCCGTCCTACCCGCTCGTCGCGGGCCACATCGCCACCGCCCTGGCGTGGTTCCTCCTCGGCAGCGTGCTGCTGGTGCCGCTGGCGGGGCAGCTGGCCACGGGCACCTTCCTCGACCCGCGGGTCCTGGCGCTCACCCACGTCTTCACGCTGGGCTGGCTCGTCACCGTGATCACGGGCGTGCTCTACCAGATCGTGCCCGCGCTCATGGGCGCCGCCACGCGCAGCAACCGGGTGGCCTGGTGGTCCTACGGCTTCCACCTGCTCGGCACCTGCATCCTGGTGCATGGCCTGTGGACCGGGTGGCGCAGCATGCTCGGCCTCGGTTACCTGCTGCTCTTCGCCGGCGTGTACGGGCACGCGTGGAACATCCTGCCCGCGCGGAAGAAGGCCAACCGCAACAAGGAAGTGGGCCTCGCCATCTCCTACGCGCACATCGGCCTCGGCAACGCCATGGCCGTCGCCGGCGCGCGGATCGGGGACGCCTTCGGGTGGTGGACCACGCCGAGGCTGCCGCTGCTCGCGTCGCACTTCACGTTTGCGCTGGTGGGGTTCGGGACCATCACCGCCATGGGCGTCGGGAGCCGGATGCTGCCGATGTTCCTCGGCGCCATCGAGCAGCGGGATGACATCGTCCGCGGCCTGCGCCGCGCGCTGGCGAGCGGCACCGTCCTCTTCGCCATCGGCGCCATGGGCGGGTGGAGCTGGCTGGCGTGGGCGGGCGCGCTCACCATGGCCGGCGGCATCGCGTTCTTCGCGGCCACATGCTCAAGTGGTATGGGCGCCGCAGCACCCGGCGGCTCGATCCCACCACGTCGCTGGCGCTCGCGGCGCTGCTCTGGCTGGTGACCGGCACCGGCTTCGGGCTCGCGGCGGTGGCGCTCGGGCTCCGGGTGCCGGGATTCATCACCGGCTTCGTGGTGACCATGCTCCTGGGCTGGCTCAGCGGGCTCACCATCGCGGTGAGCCTCCGGATCCTCGCCACGCTCACCTGGCACTATCGCTTTGCACGGCAGCAGGGCAAGCCCGGCACGCCCCAACTGGCGGACCTGGTGCACCCGCCGCTGGCTTGGGCCGCCGGCGCCGGCCACACCCTCGGGATGGTGCTGCTGGTGGCCTCACTCTTCCTCGGGAATCGCACGCTGGCCACCGCGGGCGCGGCGGTGTTCCTGGTGGGCCTCCTCGCCGCCGGCGCCTATCACGTGCGCCTCTTCCTGGTGCAGCCCGCCGCCTGAGCCGCGCGGCGGGCGCCGGGGCGCGCTACATTCTCGGCATGACCGACGCCCTGGCCAGGATCGTCCGCCGCTTCCAGTCGGCGGACAAGCAGACGCGCCTCGAGCTGCTCCTCGACTACAGCAAGAAGCTGCCGGAGCTCCCGGCGGAGTACCAGGCCGCGCGCGGACGCCGGCCTCAATCGCGTGCCCGAATGCCAGTCGCCCGTCTTCCTCTACCTGAGGAAGGAAGGCGACGGGGTGGTGCTGCACGCCGACGCGCCGAAGGAAGCGCCCACGGTGCGCGGCTTCGTCTCCCTCCTGGCCAGGGGGATCGATCACGCCGCCTCCGCCGAGGTGGCCGCCCTGCCCGGCGACCTGCTCGACCAGCTCGGCCTCGGCGAGGCGCTCGGCATGACCCGCACCCACGGCCTCACCGCCATGGTGGGCCGCCTCAAGCGCATGGCCGGCGAGCTGGGGTGATGGACCGGATCGACGAGGCGCGATGCTGCTGGCGGGGTCCGCGGTGCTGGTGCTCACGGGGGCGGGGATCAGCGCGGAGTCCGGCGTGCCCACCTTCCGTGGAGCCGGCGGGCTCTGGCAGGAGTTCCGGGCCGAGACCTGGCCACCGCCGAGGCCTTTGCGCGCGACCCGCGCCTGGTGTGGGAGTGGTACGGCTGGCGCCGCGGCCTGGTGGCCAGCTGCCGGCCCAACCCGGGGCATCGCGCCCTGGCCCGGTGGATGCTCTCGCGCCCCGGCGTCACGCTGGTGACCCAGAACGTGGACGCCCTGCACGAGCGCGCCGCCCGTGAGGCCGCCACCGCGCTCGGCGTGGCGCCCGAGCCCGCCTACCCCATCCGCCTGCACGGCTCCATCCACCACGTCCGCTGCACCACCTGCGACTTCCGCGAGGAGCACGACGGCCCCGTGGACGCCACCTCGGTGGACACCCTGCCCCGCTGCCCCCACTGCGAGGGGCTCTACCGCCCGGACGTGGTGTGGTTCGGCGAGTCGTTGCCGGAGGCGGCGCTGGCCGCCGCGATGGCCGCCGCGGAGCGGGCCGACATCTGCCTGGTGATCGGCACGGCCGGCGCCGTGCAACCCGCCGCGGGCCTGGCGCAGGCGGTGGCGGAGCACGGGGCCCTGGTGGTCCTCGACCCCGGCGCCACCGCCTTCGACGGCATCGCCGACGTGAAGCTGACCGGCGCCGCCGGCGCCCTCCTCCCCAAGCCCTTCAACCCCAGCACGAGGGCCGCCCCTCGCCCGAGGACGGCCCCAGGAGTCCCCTCAGGGACTTCCGCGGCTTCAGCCGCGCCGAGCCTCGGCTTCAGCCGAGGCCCGAGCGTTCACTTCTCGATGGGCAGCCGCACCCCGTTGCCCCACTCCGTCCATGACCCGTCGTAGTTCTTCACGTCGCGGAAGCCCAGCAGGTAGGTGAGCGCAAACCACGAGTGGCTCGACCGCTCGCCGATGCGGCAGTAGGCGATGGTCTCGCGCGCCGGGTCGAGGCCCTGCTCCTCCACGTACAGGCGACGGAGCTCGCTCGCGGGGCGGAAGGTGTGGGTGTCGGGGTTCACGGCGCGCGCCCAGGGGATGCTGCGGGCGCCGGGGATGTGGCCGCCGCGCACCGAGCCCTCGTTGGGATAGTCGGGCATGTGCAGGCGCTCGCCGCGGTACTCCTCGGGGCTCCGCACGTCCACCAGCTGGCCCTGCCGCCCCACGTGCGCCAGCACGTCGTCACGGAAGGCGCGGATCAGGGCGTCGTTCCGCTCACCGACGGTGATGGTGCCGCGGGGCGGGATCGGCAGGTCGGTGACCATCGGCCGGCCTTCCTCCACCCAGCGGAGCCGGCCGCCGTCCATGAGCTTGAGGTTCCGCAGCCCGAAGAGGCTGAAGACCCAGAAGGCGTACGTGGCCCACCAGTTGTTCTTGTCGCCATAGAACACGATGGTGGTGTCGGCGTGGATACCCTTCTTCCGCAGCAGCTCCTCGAAGCGCGCGCGGTCCAGGTAGTCGCGGGTGACGGGATCGTTGAGGTCGTGCACCCAGTCGATCTTCACGGCGCCGGGGACGTGCCCCGTCTCGTACAGCAGCAGGTCCTCGTTGGACTCGAGCAGCCGCACCGCGGGATCCTCGAGGTGGTCCGCCACCCACTGCGTGGACACCAGCACCTCGGGATGCGCATACCCCCGCGCCTCGATCGGCGGGACCGCCGGCAGTTCCTTCACGTCGGACATCGTCGCTCTCCCCTTCCATGATGCAGGCCCGGGCCTCGGGGTCCCCGCACGGGTCCCCGGCAGTCGGGCGGTCAGGCTCAAATACGACTGGGTTTATCGGACTGTCAAGGGAAGCCTGCCCGGGGCGGACCCGCCGAGGACCACGGCCCCCAGGGCCGACACCACCTCGGCGTCGAACTGGGTGACCGCGCTACGCTCCAGCTGGCGGAGCGCGGTGGCGGGGTCGAGGGCAGGCCGGTCGGGCCGGGTGGCGAGGAGGGCGTCGAAGGCGTCGCACACCGCCACCACCTCGCTCAGGCGATGGGGTGCGCGCGGGTAACTGAGGCGCGGGTAACCGCTGCCGTCCTTCCGCAGGTGATGCTCGTAGGCCACCACCGCGGCGGTCTCGAAGCGGTCGCCCTGGCGGAGGAGGAGGCGCGCGCCCTCGAGGGGGTGGCTGCGGAGCACCTCGCGATCCTCCGGCGTGAAGCGCGCGGCGGAGAGCGTCTGGGCGGGCATGCGGGTCATGCCGATGTCGTGCAGCAGGCCGGCGAGCGCCGCCTCGGCGCGTTCCGTGGCCGGCAATTCGAGCGAGTTGGCCAGCGCCACCGTGAGGAGCGTGGTGTTGATGGCGTGCGCCGGCTGGTAATCCTCGCGATCGGCACCGGCCAGGAGCGGCACCACGAGGCGGGTGCCCTGCACGTGGCCCTCGAGGGCCGCGCTCACCAGCATCGCGTCGCCGGCGCGGATGGTCAGGCCGCGCTCCACCGAGCGGAACACCTCGCGCACCACGTCGAGCTCCTCGGCGAGCGGGTGGCGGTCGCTGGTGCTGTCGCCGAGGTCGAGGCCCCAGCGGAGGCCATCGGGGGTGAGCCGGGGCGCGATGCCGCCGGCCGGCAGGAGGCCGGCGGCATAATCGAGGAATGCCGCGAGGGTACCGATGCCGGGAAGCGCCGTGAACTCCAACCGTTCGACGCCGCGCATGGCCAGGCGGGCGCTCCACGGCCAGACCGCCAGGTCGCTCAGGACCAGGGCGCCGTAGCAGAGGCCCTCGCGCGAGAAGCGGAAGACGGGGCGGCCGTCCTCGAGCAGCAGGTCGCGGAGCCGCTCGTGACAGGCGGTGTCCACGGTGCGGAGCTGGGCGTCGGCCCCGTCGCGGGAGCGGGCGTCGAGGGCATCGCCCAGGGCGCGGAGGAAGCGGGCGGCGGCGATCACGGCGGCGTCACCGGGCTGTTGGTGGCCCCGGAGCGGCGCGTCGCGGCGATGGCGGCGCGGACCTCGGGGTCTTTCGACTGGCGGGCGGCCTCGAGGACCGGCCCCACCTTGGGGTGGCGGGCCCAATGGAGGGCCAGCCCACGGAGGGCGGCAAGCATCGGCGGGCTCTTGGGCGCCAGGCGCCCGAAGCCAGTGAGGCCGCCGGCCACCACGAGGCGGCGGAGGAAGCGGAGCACCAGCGGGTCGTCGATGGGCGCCAGGGCGCTCACCGCCAGCGCGCGCATCTCGGCCGGGAGCGCGGGATCGGTGGCGCGCGCCAGCACCTGCGGCAGCAGGACCGGCGGGCAGTAGTCGCTCAGCGCCTCGAGACCCAGCCGGAGCGTGGGCTCGTGCGCAGACAGGAGGGCGGCGGTGAGGCCGTGGTCGCGCTCGCTCGGGTCGGCAATGGCCAGCGCGACGGCCTCGTGCCGGACGCGCGGGTCGCGGTGCTCGAGCAGCGGGCCGGCCGTGAAGCTGGCGGGCCGGTCGGGGATGCGGGCCAAGAGCGCCAGCAGGTTCCGCTGCACGTACCACGGCATCCCCTCCAGCCGGTCCTGCGCCAGCGGGCCGATGGCGCTGCCGTAGCGCGACAGCAGCTCCAGCAGCCGGAGCCGCACCCGCCGCTCGCGCGAGGTGGCGAGCGCGTCGAGCAGTGCGGGCGCGGCCTCGATGCCGGCAGCGGGCACCAGCTTGTCGAGCAGGTCGAGGTCCAGCGGGTCGGTGGCCAGCACCTCGCGCACGGTGCGGGGATGAAAGACGCGGCCCCGCACTGCCTGCGCCACGCTGTCTTCCCGCGGGACGGTCTCGAGCAGGGCCAGCAGCGGCCCCGACTGGCGCCGGCCGATCATGCGGTCGGCGGCCGCCAGGGTGCCGGCCTCGAGGATGCCCGTCTCGAACGCCAGGCTCAGCACCCGCTCGGGATCGGCGCCACTCTCGGGCACCGGTTCCTCGGTGCCGGGACGGGCCAGCAGCGCGGTGAAGGCGTGCAGGAGCGCCGTGCGCGCCGTCGGGTGCTCGTCCCGCACCAGCCGGCCGAGGAGGCGCACCGAGGCGGCGGTGAGGCGCGCCTCGCGACCGGGCAGCGCGGCCTGCAGCAGGCGGAGGAGGAGCGGCAGCTCGGCGGTGTGGGCGAGCGCCAGCACGAAATCACGCTGCGCCTCGACGTGGCCGGTGGGCGCCAGCAGGCGGCGCAACGCGGCGGGCGGCAGGGCGGTGAGGAGCGCCGCCAGCGCCCCGAGACTCTCCGGCTCCTCCGCGCTCGCCTGCGCGATGGCGGTGAGGGCGGCAAGCACGGAGAAGTTGCCGCGGGTGCCGGCCGGATGGAGTTCGAGCGCGATCGCCAGCTCCACGGGGTCCCGCGTGGCGTGGCGGCGCACCGGGTCGTCGAGGATCAGCCGCTCGAGCGCCAGCCAGGGATCGTGCGACGGCGTGTCCACGTGGCTCACGGCGCGGAAGCTCACGTGCTCCGAGCCCGGCAGCAGGGCGCCGCCGGCCAGGAGCTCCGCAAAGACGGTGATGAGTTCGGGCCCCGTGGCGCCGAAGCGGAACTCGATGGCGGCCACGCCGGCATCGCGGAGCTGCCCGGCCAGGTCCCGGAGCGGTTCGTAGTCGGGACTCGTCTCCATCCCGTCCACCACGAGTTGCACGCTGCGCACCGTCACCACCATCCGGTCCCGCGCGCCGATGACCGGCACCAGCCCCCGCTCCACCGCCTGCGCGGCGGCGTGGAGGTCCGGGTGCCCGGCGGGCAGGACGCGGAGCCGCTGCACCAGCCCCTGGAGGGCGAGCAGCAGGTCGGCGAGGGGGGAGGTGGCCATGAAGGGAGGGAATTTACCTCGGGGGCACGGTTACGCGAGGCGGGGTGGTGCGTCGGGGCGGCGTTCGGGGTATCATTTGGGCATGACCGCCCCCCCTCCGCCAAGCCGCCGTTCCGGGGAAGCCCGCATCTATCGCGGGTGGGCCGCCGGCACGGCCGCGACCGCCGACCTGCTCCGCCGCGGGGCCTGGTATCCGGTGATCGAGGAAGCCCCGGATGGCACGCTCCTGCTGCAGGTGGACACCGAGCAGGTGCGGGTCCGCGCCGCCGAGGTCCGCTACCGGACCGAGCGCCCGGACGCGTGGAGCATCGTGGTCCGCACCGGGGTCATGCGGCCCACGCTCGTCGGTCCCCGCCTGGTCACCACCTACGCCGTCTGTCCCGACTGCACCGCCCGCCAGGAGTTCGACGGGCGCCCCGAGACGCTCATGTGCGTGCGCTGCCGCCGGGCAGCGAAGGTGGACTGGGACACCACCTACTGAGCGGGGAGCCCGATCCAGTGGCAGGTCCGGATGGCAGCACGCCCGGCCCGGTGCGAACGGCGCCGGGCGCTGCCTTTTCCACCCTTCCGCCGGCCGAACCCGCCCGCGGCCGCTGGAGCCTCGGCAGCGTCACCAGCATCGTGCTGCACGTGGCCATCATCCTGCTGGTGCTCAAGCCGGTGGGTCAGGAGATCGCGGACCGCGCCGGGCTCGGCGACACCCCGGTGACCGAGCGGCCGATCACCCTCGACTTCGCCCCGCCCAAGCCCACGCCCACCCCGCGCGCACCGGAGCCAACGCAGCCCGCGCCGCCGCCGCCCGAGGTCACCGCCCCGCTCACGCCCGGGCCCGACCAGGAGCCCGGCTCCACTGCCCGCGTGACGCCCACGCCGGAAGAGAACCCCAACGCCCCGCCCGACGCCGCGCGCACCGAGGCCACCCGCCCCGACCCGAACGACGCGCCCGACGAGTCCACCACACCCGGCGCGCCCAGCACCGCCACCACTCCGGCCCCCGGCACCGCCTCAGCCGACCCGGCGCTGGTCAACGAGGCCCAGCGCCTCTTCGGCCGGCCCTCGAGCCGCCTCGGTCCCACCGCCGGCACCCGCGACTCGCGGCCGTGGGAAACAGAGCAGCCGCAGGACTCCCGCGGCTGCTCCCTCCCGCCCGAGGACTCCACCGACACCTCGGTGCCGCGCGGCATGGCGCAGGTGCTCGGCCGGATCTACCGCGAGGACAACGGCCGCCCGCTCCCCGGCGCGCGGCTCCAGATCCTCGGCACGCCCTACGGCACCTTCACCAACGCGCAGGGGGAGTACAAGCTGGTCTTCGACCGGAAACTCGTGGACCGCTGCCGCACCCAGGCGGTCCGCGTCACCGCCCCCGGCTACCAGGCCCGCGACGTGATCCTCTACATCGGCGAGACCTCCAACGGGGACGTGCCGCTGCGGCGGTTCTAGCGCGCGGGGTCGGCGCGAGGTTCCCCGCAGCGGCGCGGTGGCGCGGTGGACCGCTGCGGACCTGCGCGTGGATGGGGGGCTCACCGCAAGGTGAGCCCACGGTCTCTTTGTGAGTGTCCGTTCGGGTTTGGCACCATTCCCCATCCGTGCTGCCAAGCCACCCTCAATTCACTGCACTCCCCTCGAGGTGGGCTCCCCTCTCCGAGCGCAGGTCCTCTGCGGCCCTCTGCGCCTCCGCGCCTCTGCGGTGAAACAGCGAGACCGGCCCACCCCTTAGTTGGGCGCGTGCACGCTGGGATGGCCGTAGTTGCGCTCGGAGCCGATCACCGGCCCGTTGATGCGGAAGCCGTAGTCGTTGTGCACCGGCGCGATCCACTGCCGCACCGAGCCCGGGAACGGGTCGCGCGCGGCGTTGCGGCCGAAGGGATCGGTGTACCACACCCGCGGCCCGTCGGCGTTGTCGATGTCGTTCTCGTTGACGTCGATGAACCGCCGCACCCCGTTGAAGCGCGAGCGCGCGTCGTCGAAGGCCAGGCCCGTGAGCGTGCCGTCGGCGGTGGAGAGGTCGCAGAGGTCGCGGTTCCGGTCGCGCGAGGGGTCGAGGCTGTCGCACACGGCGATGGGTCGGCCCACCAGGTTGGGGGCCGCCGGGTCGTAGTAGCGGCTCGGCGAGAACACCTGGAAGTACGGATTGAAGTGCGCCAGCGTGCGCCCGCTCGCGGTGCGGATCACGTTGGACGTTTCCCAGCTCTCGTGCAGCGCCCGGCTGTAGTCGGCGCGCGCGCCGTTGGCGGCCGCGCGGATGAACTGGTCCACGCAGGCCTTGTCCGGCACCCGGCGCTGCCCGCCACCGTCGGGCGAGTTGGCGGGCACCGGCGTGCCCACGTCCACCCGGGTCCCGTCGCAGGTACGGGTAAAGCCGCCGGCCTCGCCGATGGCCGTCATCATGGTCACGTGCAGCTCGGTACGGTCGCTGCAGCGGATGTGATACACCAGCTCGTGCAGGTTGTTGGTGAAGGCGTCCTTCGAGTGCGTGCCCTGGTGGAGCTTGGCGATGACGTCGCACTTCACGGTGAAGATGGCGCCGGTGACGCCGTCCTCCCGCACCATCTCCACGTCGTTCTCCCAGTCCAGCTTGTGGCCGAAGTGGTCCTCGCGCCGCGGGTTCTGCGGGTCCCACGTCTCCAGCGCCTCGTTGGCCAGGCCAAAGGGGATCGGCCCCACCTCGGCGTAGAGGCGCGAGCCGCGCGGGTCCCGCCCGTGCTCGTGCCCGAAGGTGCAGCCCGAGGGGTCCACCGCCGGGTGCCAGGTGGGATAGCGCTTCCCGTCGGGGCCCACCACCGAGTACGCGTCGTGGACGGCCTTGGTGCAGGTGTCGTTGGCGCCGGGACTCCAGAGCCCGTAGGCCACGCTCGGCCCCGTCTCCTCGGGCGGGCTCAGGCGGCTGAAGCCCGAGTCGCAGGCGGCGGCCAGGGTCAGGAGCGCCGTCAGGGACTGGCGCAGGATCGGCGAGGGTCGCATGGAAATCCTCCGGTGGGCGGGCGTCAGTGCAGCGTGACGCCGAGGCCGAACTGGATGAGGCTCGAGTTGGCGGAGAGGCTCGACGCGGTGGAGTTCACCTTCACGTCGGCGCCGGTGGTGGCCACGAAGTTGACGAACGGCGTCACCGAGATCCCCCGGCGCACCGGCACGTCCCAGCCCGCGCCCACCTGCATGGCGAAGGCCTGGCTGCTGATCTCGTTGTCGGTGTCCTGCGCGGTGTAGCGGGCCAGGCCGGCCCCGGTGGAGAAGTGCAGCGCCCGTGTGCGCCAGGGATAGAGCACCAGCAGCCCCTGGGCCGAGGTCAGCGTGTAGTCGCCACCACCCTCGTGGCGGCGCCATCCCAGCACCTCGGCACCGATCAGCAGGCGCGGCGAGAGGGCCACGCCGCCGCGCACGAAGCCGGACAGGCCGCCGTCGCGGCCGCCGGCGCAGATGGCGCAGGTGAACTGGGCCGAGCCGTGCCCCAGGCCGAGCCCGAGCCAGACCCCGCGCCGGGCACTGGCCTGGGCCGGCAGCAGGCCAGGCATGATGATGAGCAGGCACGCGGCAAGCGCCGCGCGGAATGCACCGCGCACGGAACCTCCAGGGAATCACTGGGATCAGCGGGAGTCCAACGGCACCACAAACTGTAGTGAAACGCTCGGGTTCGTCCGTGACGGGAGCTACGGGGCTTCCGTGAGGCGGGCAGGAACTGCCGGCGGGTGAGGTCGCTGCGTGTGACGCAGGTCTCCAAATGCACCGCGGGCGGGGAGCCAAGGCCCCCCGCCCGCGTGTCCTTCACCCCTCAGGTGGATCGCTCAGGGCGTCGAGTACTGCGACCGCCGGTGCCCGGTCGGGTCCACGGTCCAGCGGGGGAGGCGGATCACGTCGCGCGTGAGGGCCTTGGGCGCCGCTCCCGGGCGGACCAGCGTGGGCTGGGTCGTGATGTCGAAGGCATCACCCTTGGTGGCATCCACCGTGTAGCCGAGGTCCTCCAGCGAGCGGATCGTGGTGGCGCTGAGCGGACGCACGGTGCCGCTGATGACGCCGGTCATGAGCTCGCTCCTGAAGACGCT